>JAUWKH010000395.1 GCA_030614305.1 Bacteroidota bacterium | reverse complement strand
TTTAGCTAAAGAGTGTAAACAAATTACTACTTTTGATGTTACGGAAACGAAAATTAACAGTCGGGTATCCCTTCGCCGGGAAAGCCTTAAAAGTGCTTGAGCCGTATGCGGTGAAAGTCGCACGTACGGTTCTTAGGGGGCGTAAGCTACCCGGTTGGGCAATTAAGAACCAAGAAGAAGAATCAATTACAGTCGGAATAGGTCGAAAAAAGACATTAAACAGGAGTAGGCAAAATTTTAAAACTAATTAATTATGTCAAGTTATTGTTGGAAAGTAAAAGCATTAAAAAGTTATGGTGCAATTCCACAAGGAGCTGAAGTGGAAATTATTATTAAAGATACGAACAGGGCTCCTTCTGGTACGGAAATAGAAAAAGCTTATTCTACTAAGTATAGTATAAAAGCTCCTTCTGGTGTTTATGGCAATAAACATATTTTTGAAATTATAAAACCATAAAAAAACAAAGAATAGTTAGTATTAAATACTAACTATTCTTCACATTCTAAATTTAACTTAAAAGATATAACAGATGGCAATTTGGGCATTTAATAATCCGGGAAAAGAATATGTTGATTTTATTAAAAAATCACTTGAAAATGGAATTTCACGTTTTGGATGGAGTTATTATGACACAGCTGATTTGAGATTAATTAAAGAGAAATCATGGGCAGAAATGTCAAAAGATGAAATTCTAACGTGGAAAAAGGCAAGTTTTTTACAAAGAATCAAAAAAGGAGATTGGATTGTACATATCAATATTCCATATTGGGGTGCAGTAACAACAGGACAAGTGATTGATGACTATAACTTTGAAAAAGAAGATAATGAAATTTCTGATTTGAGGCACTTTTTTAAATTAAACATGGATTCTATTCAATCTTTTGAAAGAAATAACCCTAATGTTCATCCCTTGACAAGTAGAAAGCTAAAATTAAGAGGAAAACATTGGCGTATATATTCTGAGAAAGAATATTTTGAATCTATAGAAAATGTTAAAAGTGAAAATGTTTCAATTAAGGGTAGTAGTTCAATAGGTCTACATTATTTGAAAAATGAGTTAAATCCCATTTATAATAAAATTACTAAGATTATTCATAATACTCATCCAGAAAAAAAATTGGAATATTTTCTTGCTAATATATTTGAGAATATCCCGAACGTTACAGATGTAAAGGTAAATGGTTCTGGATGGGGAACTGATTATGGCGCAGACATTATAGTCAAATATAATTCTGGTCTTGATGTTTTTGACTTAGAAAAAGAAGATACTTTGGTGGTTCAGGTAAAATCTTATGAAGGTGAACATTGGAGTATAAATGCAGTTAAACAGATTAAAACAGCAATTGAAACATTTGATGCAAATGCTGGGATGATAATTACAACCGCAAAAAGCACAGACCGCATAGAGCAAGAAATTGAAATAGTAAGCAATGAATTGAATATTCCTATTTCACTTGTTGCAGGTGATGATGTAGCTAAATTTGTATTAAAATATGGAAAAGATTTGTTGTTTGACATATAGTAAGTATTAATAAAAGCCCATAACAAACGCTAAAATTAATTGCCTGCTTTGGTGGTTTTTGAAAGTTAATTACCTTTGTTTAAGTATGTTAGTAAATGGAAAAATGGTACAAGAAAACGGCAACATAATCTTAGCGCAAACGTTATGCAAAAGAGACAAAAAACAATGAATG
>JAUWKH010000285.1 GCA_030614305.1 Bacteroidota bacterium | reverse complement strand
TATTGCATATTACGTGTTACAGGTTGTTAAAAAAACTTGAAACTTGGAACCTGAAAACCTGAAATAAATTTTTCACAAGATTTACACATTTCCAAATTTTACAGTGTTTTCTTATTGATACTAAATATACCCCATAATAGCATAAGTTACATAACCTAATGTTTCATGTGTCAGTCTTTGCCAAAGAACAAAATTTATTAATTGAGGTACAAGAAGATGTTCAAAATGAAATCTCCTGTCGCCTGCAAATTTATTTGTACTGTATGTTGTTGTTATTATCCCTTCGTGTAAAAAACATGCTTTTGCCCTTCGCATGTGATGTGCAGAGGTAATCAATAAAAATTTTCCTTCAGGATAATTCTCGTCCAGAATCATTGAACTGTAAACTGCATTTTCATGTGTATTATCCGAAATTGAGTCAATAATAATATCATTTTCGGATATTCCTATATTTACAAGAAATCTCTTAATAAAAACCGATTCCAGCATGTTGCGAAATACGATATTACCGGCACCTCCCGAAATAAGAATCTTCTGAATCTTTCCAATTTTATATAATTCAATTGCCTGTAAAACTCTGTCAATATTATTTCTGTAAGTAAGCCTGTCGTTTTTTGAATCGTAGGTGACAATACCTCCGCCTAATACAATGCCAACATCATAACAATCATCCAGTTCTTCGGTTTTTATTACAGGAACTTCCCAAACCCGCATCACTTCATCAACAATAAAAGAATTTGAAAATATTACAAAAAGTATAATAGCTGCAAGCAGATACTTTCTGGATTTCCTTCTTTTCCTGGAAAATAATGATATTAACACAAGTGCAAAAATCCAAAGAATTGGTGAAAGGAAAATTGATAATATTTTTGAAATAATGAAAAACATGTAATTATGTTAATTTATATTAATATGCTCCGCTTCGTTTACGCATAAACCATTCGGCTGTTAATAAAACAATAATTAAAATAAGCACCCATTTTATATTTATTAACTCCTCAAGTCGCTTTTGTGTATAAACAATAGTTTTGATGTCCTCACGATCATTTATTAAATCATAAATATCATTCATTTGCAATGGATAAACCATCTCGCCATCTTTTGATTTTGCTAATCTAAATAACAGATTATGGTCGGCAATAGTATTGACAGTTTCAATATTCAAGGCAGAAACAATGAACTCTCCGTTAGTTTTATAAGTTTTATTCCCAAAATTTGTTTTAGCAAGATATTGGTAAGTTCCAACCGGAAAAGTTCCTGCATCCAAATGATATGAATTTCCTGTTTTGCTGAAAACAAAAGGGTATTTTTTTTCCTCATCATTTATTATTGTTATTTCAACTTCGGGATGATTGATCAATTCATAGCTTTCGTTATAAACTTCGGAATTAAATTCCACATTTTCGTTTTCAGGAAAATCATTTTTCCCAAATACTCTAAAGTAACTTTTATCTTCCTTAACCGAAAGATATTGAATAATTTTATGAACAAGCTCATTAAAGGCATTATGATTTTCTTCAATAAAATAATTTGTCAGCCGCCATCTCCATATTCCATCTCCGGCAATAATCCCGAATTTTAAATCCTGATTCTGATTAAATAAAATTAACGGATTTTGCGTTTCAACACTTCCGATTTTCTGATTAAATAACTGATTTGTTGAATTTAACATTTTATATCTTCCAAACGGACTATTTAACGGTGGTAATTTACCAATAATCTTTTTTAAATCCGTACTTATCGAAAACAAAACAAATTCTTTATTAATTATTGGAAGTGCTTCATTAAAAGAATTTTTTTCACTCCAGATTGATAATCCTGTATTAAGTTTATTAAATGTATTTAAATCGGTTTGGGCACCGATAATAAATAATAACGGGATTTTTGCTTTATTTATTGAAAAAAACAAATCGTTTAAAGAATTATTAAAAGATGGCAACTGATGCAATATCACCAAATTATATCCTTTAACCTGCTTTTTAAAATCATTATATAAATAATCTTCAACCTGATAGCTTTCTTTATCTTCGATTGCAAATTTAAAAGCTGCAATATCAGGATGAGGCGAATTTGCCAAAATCAATATTTTTTGCTTTGAATCAATTATATCAATGAAAATCTCCTGAACATTGTTTGAAAAACTAATTTCGTCTTTCAAATTTGTAAGTCTTATTGTATAATGCTGTAATCCTGTTTCTTTGGCTTCAATTTGTGTTAAAACGGTTTGTATAAAATCGTTACCGGTAATATTAAGATTTTGTGAAAATAATTCTTCATTTCCTTTTGTAATTATAAGTTTAGATTTTTCACTTTTACATTTTTCAGCATTGATAATAATTTCCAATGGGAATTTATTTTTAAGATAAGCAATACGGTTATAATTAACCTTTGTTATTTTAATATCTTTTTGCGTATTTGTATCACCAAGAGCAATTGTATAGATTGGAAAGCTGACTTTTTTAGCTGCATATACCGGATTAAGCCCTTTGTTGAATATTCCGTCACTGGCAATAATTATTGCACCCACATTTCTGTTCGAATACCTTGTAATTAATTCATCAAAGAGTATTGAAAAATTTGTTTGCTTACTTGAAAATGAGCTATCAATTATTCCTGAAATCTTATCACCAAAAGAATAATATATAACATCATAATTATTCTTCAGATTATCAATCAGTTCCATAGAATTACTTAAATACTCATTTTTATAGAACAGCGAATCTTTTCCTGTTAAAATTGACTGTGAATTATCCTGCGCGAAAATAATTACAGGTTTTTCAGTATGCCTAATAATAATTTTTAATAAAGGTGATAATAATAAAAATGCAATCAGGCTTACTGACAAAAAGCGAAAAAAAGCCATAGATATCAGTAACCATGGCGAAAATTCATTTTTACGGTCTTTGTAGTACAGAATTATTGCATACAATATTCCTGTCAACAAACAAAATATTACGAACCAAAATGGAAATTCAGTAACTATATTCAATTTGAAATTATATCCTTAATAAGTTAATAAAAAAATAACTATT
>JAUWKH010000278.1 GCA_030614305.1 Bacteroidota bacterium | reverse complement strand
TAAATTCAGATCATCTGCTGTTAGTGATTCTTTTCCGTCATTAACAGAATTAATAATTTTAACTCCTTCAAAAAGATGGGCAATGAGAACCGGAGTATTAAAATCATCATTCATTGCTTCATAACATTTTTTTCCCAGTTCTTTAATATTTGATGTTGACCTATCACTAAGTTTCACGAATTCATGGAAAGATACGACAAAATTTTCTTTAATATTTGATGTTGACCTATCACCCGGTTTTAATTTATTTAGAGTATCAATGGCATTAAATAATTTATCCAAACCCTTTTCGGACGCATTCAGGGCATCATTCGAAAAGTCAAGAGTGCTGCGGTAATGGGCTTGTAAGATAAAAAAACGAACTGTCATCGGGCTGTATGCTTTATCAATAAACTCATGTTTGCCCAGGAAAAATTCATCAAGGGTAATAGAGTTATTGAGCGACTTACCCATTTTTTGCCCGTTAATTGTTATCATATTGTTGTGTATCCAGTATTTTGCAGGGTCAATACCATTGGCAATCTGCGACTGGGCAATTTCCGACTCGTGATGAGGAAAAAGCAGGTCCATTCCTCCACCATGAATATCAAAGTGGTTACCAAGATATTTACAGCTCATTGCAGTACATTCCATGTGCCATCCGGGAAAGCCGTCGCTCCAGGGCGAGGGCCACCGCATTATATGTTCAGGCCGTGCTTTTTTCCAAATAGCAAAATCAAAACTGTTCTTTTTTTCATCCTGCCCTTCCAGCTCACGGGTGCTGGAAATTAAATCTTCAATCTTGCGTCCTGATAATTTTCCATAGTGATGTGATTTATTATATTTCTCAACATCAAAATATAAAGAACCGTTTACCTCATATCCATAGCCCGCATCCATAATTTTTTTTATCATTTCAATTTGCTCAATAATATGTCCTGAAGCACGGGGTTCAATACTTGGCTTTTTCACGTTCAGTTGCTCCATATTTTTATGATAGCGGTCGGAATAGTATTGAACTACTTCCATAGGTTCAAGTTTTTCAAGTCTTGCTTTTTTTGCAATCTTATCCTCACCATCATCAGCGTCAGCTTCCAAATGCCCGACATCAGTAATATTCCGCACATAGCGAACTTTATATCCGAGATGTTGCAAATAACGAAATATCAAATCAAAGGCGATAGCAGGGCGGGCATGACCTAAATGTGTATCGCCATAAACCGTTGGTCCGCAAACATACATCCCGACATATGGCGGATTCAACGGTTCAAACAGCTCTTTTTTCCGCGAAAGCGTATTATAAACAATTAATTTATGAGTCATAATTTTGGTATTTTTCGTATGTATATATTTTTATAGTTAACACATATTTAGTTGATTGTATTTTTAAAAACTTAAGATGTGAAATTGGAAATTGGAAATTTGGTCTTCTCCTGAATTTCTAATTTCAAGTTCCCAATTTCAATCACTATATCGGGGCAAAGTTAATACATTTCAAAAGTGTTTGTTATTAAACATCCATTTCCAAACCGGTAAAGTGCTTATATTCTTATTATTACAAAAAGCAAATTTAAGATTTTTTCATTTAAAATGAAAAAAACCTGATAGTTGTTGAAAACTATCAGGTTCAATATTTTTCCATGCACTTTGCACCATGCAATATATGAAATCATTTGACTTCACAGACAAACTCTATTCAATCACACCCAATTCTTTTCCAACTTTTGTAAATGCTGCTATACATTTATCCAATTGTTCTTTTTTATGTCCTGCAGAAAGCTGAACCCTGATTCTTGCCTGATCTTTCGGAACTACCGGATAATAGAAGCCAATCACATAAATTCCTTCTGCTAATAATTTTGAAGCCATCACCTGAGATAATTTAGCGTCGTAAAGCATAACGGCACAAATTGCTGATTTTGTTGGTTTAATATCAAATCCTGCATTTTTCATCTTCTCAACAAAATACTCAGTGTTCGAGTGCAATTTATCCTGCAATTCGGTAGTCTCGGCCATCATATCAAACATTGCAATACCTGCATTGGCAACCATTGGAGGAATTGAATTTGAGAATAAATATGGGCGTGAACGTTGACGTAGCATTTCGATGATTTCTTTTTTCCCGGTTGTAAAACCACCAATAGCACCACCAAAAGCTTTTCCGAGAGTTCCGGTAATAATATCTACTTCGCCCCTGATGTTGAAATATTCAGTTACACCGCGACCGGTTTTTCCAACTACACCAGCAGAATGGCATTCGTCAACCATTACTAAAGCATCATATTTTTTTGCAAGTTCGTTGATTTTATCCAAAGGAGCTACATTACCGTCCATTGAAAATGCGCCATCAGTTACAATTATTCTGAAACGTGCTGATTGTGCTTCTTTGAGTTTTTCTTCAAGGTCTTCCATGTCAGCATTTTTATACCTAAATCTTTGTGCTTTACACAATCTCACACCATCAATAATTGAAGCGTGATTCAAAGAATCGGAAATAATGGCGTCCTCAACAGTAAACAGTGGTTCAAACACTCCACCATTTGCATCAAAACAAGCAGCATATAAAATTGTGTCTTCTGTTCCAAAAAATTCGGCAATTTTTCTTTCTAATGTTTTATGCAAATCCTGGGTTCCGCAAATAAACCGCACTGATGACATTCCGTATCCGTGTGTGTCAAGTCCTTCTTTTGCTGCTGCAACAAGTTTAGGATGATTTGACAGTCCTAAATAATTATTGGCGCAAAAATTTAAAACGTCTTCTCCTGTGTCAACTTTAATATCTGCACTTTGAGGAGTAACAATAATTCTTTCTTCTTTGAATAAACCGGCTTCTTTAATATCGGCTAATTCTTTTTGTAGATGTTCTTTTATTTTACCGTACATTTTTTATTCTATTTTGTTAATAATGTAAATAATTCATTTGAAAATTTTTGTGGCAAATATATAATAAATAATGTATTGTTCATTAATTTTTAATAATTTATGTTAAGAAAAAAATATTTCTATTTTTTAAAAAAAGTTTACTTTTGCCGCAAAAAAATGTTTTACCCGTAGAAATTTGATTTACAAAAATAAAATTAGACTATTATGAAAAAAATATTAATTATCGGTGCTGTTGGACAAATTGGTTCCGAATTAACACTTGCATTAAGAAATATTTATGGCAATGAAAATGTTATTGCTTCAACAAGAAAAAC
>JAUWKH010000127.1 GCA_030614305.1 Bacteroidota bacterium | reverse complement strand
GCCTTCCGAACCGAATATAATGGTGGTTTTGATGTGGTAATTGGTAATCCGCCTTATGTGCAACTTTCTAAATTAAATACAATAACTGACCTAACGAAAAACTATTTAATTGACAGGTTTGGAACTTCAGGTGGAAGATTAAACACTTATATCTTCTTTATCCATTTAGGTATAGAGATAGTAAAAAAAGATGGCTATTTGAGTTATATTGTTCCTAATACAATTTTGACTCAAGAATATTATCAAAATACAAGAGAGTTATTAATTAAAAGAACTTCATTAAAGGAAGTAATTACTTATCCATATTTACCATTTTCGGACGCAGTTGTGGAAAATATTACATTCATCATTAATAAATCTAATAGTATTAATCCTGTCAAGGTTATATCACTGACAGAAAAGGCAACTAAACAAATCAAATTAATACACCCAGAGAAAATCTTAAACGCTTACAAGTATAATATTGATATAAAAGGGGATTTTGTCTGTGATAAAATTGAAAATTTAAACCTAAAAACACTTGATGCATTTGTTGAAATAAGTCAAGCAATAGCATTAAAAGGAGATAAATCACTTTCCGTTAAAAATGAATATTGTAAAGATTATTACAAATTAATTGATGGCAAACACATCAATAAATATTTACTAAATTGGGGCGGAGACTATCTCGAATATAATATAGATAGAATACATTCTTGTAAAAGAACTGACATATTTGAAGCAGATGAAAAATTATTTTTCAGAAGAGTTTCCGCAAACCTAATTTTCACTTATGACAATGAACAATATTTCGCTTTAAATACGTTAATCACAGTTAATTTAAAGAAAAACTCACCTGTAAATTTAAAATATTTATTAGTCATATTAAACTCAAAATTGTTGAACCATTATTATTCTAACAAATATAAATCAACAAAAACTGTATTTTCAGAAATTCAAGCAAGAACTGTAAAATTGCTACCAATAAAAGAAATTCTCCAAGAAGCCCAACAACCTTTCATAGAAAAAGCCGACAAAATGCTTTCTCTAAACAAACTACTCCAAGAAAAGAAAAACAAATTTTTAAATCGTGTAAAAGATAATTTAACGAAAACAGTCGAGACAAGGGGTCATGACCCCTTGACTATAAAAATTAGCAAAAAATTAGCTACATTTTACAATTACGATTTTAAAACTTTTATAGCAGAACTTAAAAAACAAAAAGTTAAACTTTTACTCATACAACAATATGAATGGGAAGATTATTTTACCGCTTACAAAATCGAAATTAACCAATTACAAAACAATATAAAAACAACCGACAAAGAAATAGACCGGATGGTTTATGAGTTGTATGGGTTGACAGAGGAAGAAATTAAAATTGTGGAGGAAAGTGTAAATTAGTTTTAAAAGAGGGGGGGGGTGGATAAAAAAAGCAATGTGCAAATTTTGCACATTAAATTACACAATGACTAAAAAAAATATTATATTTGAACATAAAAAAGAAGGTGTCAAATTAAAAGAAAAGCATAAGAATGAATTATTCAAAAGATAATCAGGATAATAAACCTGAAAAAATTGTTGATGTTGAGGAAGTTATCAGGAATAAAAATCCACATCTGTTAAAGATTTTACCCGGATTTATTTTAAGATATCTTAAAAGGATAATTCATGAAAATGAAATTAATTCATTATTAAACAAGAACAGGAATAAATTCGGTTTGGATTTTGTAGATGCTGTTTTAGATGAATTCGGAGTAAAAATTGTTGTAAAAGGAGAAGAAAATATTCCTAAAACAGGTAAATGTATTATTGCTTCAAATCATCCTTTGGGAGGGCTTGACGGTGTGGCTTTAATGAGTGTAGTTGGCAAGATCAGAAAAGACCTGATTTTTCCGGTAAATGACATATTGTTATATGTACCAAACTCAAAGGAACTTTTTATTCCAATTAATAAGCATGGCAGCAATACCGAAAATATTAAGATAATCAATGATACCTTTGCTTCGGATGTTATTTTACTTTATTTTCCCGCAGGTTTGGTCTCAAGAAAACAATCAGGGAAAATTATTGACCTGCCATGGAAAAAAACTTTTATTTCAAAAGCGAAACAATTTAAAAGGGATATAATTCCTGCTTATATTGACGGGCGAAATTCCAATTTTTTTTACAATTTTGCCAACCTGCGTACGTTCCTGAAAATAAAATCCAATATTGAAATGTTGTACCTTGTTAACGAAACATATAAACAAAAAGATAAAACTGTAAATATAATATTTGGTAAACCAATACCTTATGAAACTTTTGACAAACGAAACAGTTATTTAAAGTGGGCTGAACTAATGAAAGAACATGTTTACAATATTGGAAGAAAAGGGAAGAATACTCTTTTTGATATTAAAAATTATTAACATAATAATAAATAAATGGAAACAATAATTCCCCCTGTTGACCGCAATTTGCTTGAAAAAGAACTTACAGATAGTACTTTTATAAGAGATACCAATTATGGCAACAATAAGATTTTTATATTCACATATAAAGATTCTCCAAACCTTTTAAAAGAAGTTGGAAGATTAAGGGAAATTACCTTCCGTTATGCCGGAGGAGGTACAGGTAAGTCATTTGATATTGATAAATATGACACTTCAAACATACCATTTAAACAATTAATAGTATGGAATCCAAGGGATAAAGAAATTATTGGAGGATACAGGTTTTTACATTGTAAAGAAATGCAAATTAATAAAAAGGGAATTGTTCAAACTCCTACTTCAAAACTTTTTAATTTTTCAGAAAAATTTATAAAAGAATATCTTCCTTATACAATTGAACTCGGACGATCATTTGTTCAGCCAAATTATCAGCCTACATTTAATATCCGAAAAGGCCTGCACTCGCTTGATAATATCTGGGACGGATTGGGTGCTGTTGTGATTGGTACCCCGGATGTGAAATATTTATTTGGTAAAGTAACCATGTATCCACAATTTGATTCTATTGCCAGAGATTTGATTCTTTATTTTCTTGATAAGCATTTTCCTGATAAAGAACATCTTGTTTTTCCTTATAATCCTTTTAAAATAGATACAGAGAAAAAAATAATTGCCCACATTTTCACCGGCTGTAATTATGAGGAAAATTATAAAATTTTATTACAAAAAGTAAGAAGCTTAAATGAACAATTTCCTCCGCTAATTAATGCCTATATGAATTTATCATCAACAATGAAAACATTTGGAACAGCATTAAACAAAGCTTTTGGTGATGTTCTGGAAACAGGAATAATTGTAACCATTAAAGATATTTATGATATTAAAAAAGAGAGATATCTTTATACATAATAAAAATTGTAACTAATCAGTTTATTAATCAATTCCTATTAATGCAGATTAAAAGTACAAAATTTGTTATCAGCAGCCCTGATATTCAAAAATGCCCGGAACCGAATTTGCCTGAATATGCTTTTATCGGCAGGTCAAATGTTGGAAAGTCTTCACTGATAAATATGCTTACAGATAATAAAAAACTTGCTAAAATTTCAGGAACTCCGGGTAAGACTCAATTGATAAATCATTTTTTAATTAATGATAAATGGTACCTTGTTGATCTCCCGGGTTACGGATTTGCCAAATCATCAAAAAAAGCACGTGAAAAATGGGGATTGATGATTAAAAAATATTTAGTTAAAAGAAAAAACCTCTTATGTATTTTTATTCTGATTGACTCTCGTCTTTCACCACAAAAAGCTGATATTGATTTTATTAACTGGATTGGTATAAATAAATTGCCTTTTATGATTATTTTTACAAAAACCGACAAATTAAAAAAAATACAATTAACTCAAAACATAAATTTATTTAAAAACCGTTTACTTGAAAATTGGGAAGAATTGCCACAGTTCTTTATTTCATCTGCAAAAACCAAATCAGGAAAAGAAGAAATTTTAAATTTTATTGAAAAAACAAATGCTATTTTCAGCACATGACGGATTCAGCTAAAACCTCACATTTAATGCCTGTCCATAAAGTCAAAGAATTTCATGTTTACTTATTTTTATATTATAGACGAACTCTATTTATATTCTATCAAAAGCTGTCCTTTTGAAACATTATCACCAACTTTTATAAATATTTCCTTTATAACGCCATCAATGGACGAAATAATATCGTTTCTCATTTTCATTGCTTCTAAAACAAGCAACTTATCGCCGATACTAACACTACGACCTTTTTTAACATAAATTTTTCTAATACCACCCGAAATAAACGCAGTTACTTTTTTGTCATCAACATCTACATAAGGCTTTCTTGATAAATACTTTTTTGTTAAAAGAGTTTTATATTTAACATTGTCAATATTCAGGTATTTGTATTTTATTGCCGGTTTTTTTTCATTCATAATTAATGTTTTAAAATGGTGGTATACCATGTTTTCTATCCGGTGTTACTTCTGTTTTTTCTAAGGAAATCTCTAAAGCATGAATAAGTATGTTTCTTGTTTCGTTTGGTTCGATAACAGCATCAACATAACCATAAGTTGCTGCGACATAAGGATTTGCAAATTTTTTCTTATATTCTGCAACTTTTTGTTTACGAACTTCATCAGGATTTTCTGCATTCTGTATTTCTTTTCTGAATATAATATTTGCAGCTCCCTCAGGGCCCATAACAGCAATTTCTGCGGAGGGCCATGCAAAAACAAAATCTGCTTTTAAATGATGTGAACACATTGCAATATATCCACCTCCATAAGCTTTTCTAAGAATAAGAGTTATTTTAGGAACAGTTGCTTCTGAATATGCATAAAGTATTTTAGCTCCATGCCTGATAACTCCCGCATGTTCCTGATCAACGCCAGGCAGATATCCCGGCAAATCAACAAAAGTAACCAGAGGAATATTAAATGCATCACAATATCTGATAAATCGTGCTGCTTTATCAGATGAATCAACATCCAAAACACCTGCTAAATATAATGGTTGGTTTGCCACAAATCCAACTGTTTCTCCACCCAAGCGTGCAAAACCTATAACTATATTAGGTGCAAATTTTTCCTGAATCTCCATAAATTCCGAATCATCACAAACTGCTTTAATAACATCTCTAACGTCATAAGGTTGTCTTGGATCTGTTGGTATAATAGAATCAATCTTATATTTTTTGGATTTGGGAGCTTTTTTCGGAAACGAATCAGCTTTTTTCTTATTATTCCATGGGATAAAACTTATAAGTTGTTTTATCTGGTCAAAACATTCCTGTTCGCTTTCAGCATAAAAATGTGCATTACCGGTAATTTCCGAATGAACAAGTGCACCACCGAGTTCTTCCATTGAAATTTCTTCGCCAAGAACGGTTTTTATAACTTCCGGTCCGGTGATAAACATTTTAGAAATTTTGTCAACAACAAATACAAAGTCAGTTAAAGCCGGAGAATAAACAGCACCACCGGCGCAAGGACCTAAAATAACGGATATTTGCGGTATAACGCCTGATGCCTGTGTGTTTCTGTAAAATATCTCCCCGTAACCGGCAAGTGAATTAACACCTTCCTGAATACGTGCACCACCTGAGTCATT
>JAUWKH010000065.1 GCA_030614305.1 Bacteroidota bacterium | reverse complement strand
CCTTTTTATAATGACCATACAGCTTATGGAGCTATACTTGCTCTTTTTATTCCGGTGTTTTTAGGATTTTCAATTAATTCACAATATAAAAGAACCTATAAATTATTTTCTTTAATAATTTTTATAATTCTTATAATTGCCATCATTCTTTCATATAGCAGGGCTGCATGGATTAGTCTTGCGGTTGCACTTATAGTTTATATTATTATTTTGTTGAAGATAAAATTCAGATGGATATTTTTAACAACTGTCATAATAATAGGTTCGTTTTTTACTTTCCAGAATGAAATTCTTGATACTCTTGAAAGAAATAAACAGGATTCCTCAGCTGACTTTGTAGAACATATTCAGTCAATATCAAATATCAACACTAATGCATCCAATCTTGAAAGAATTAATCGCTGGCAGTCGGCAATAAGAATGTTTAAAGAAAGGCCTGTTTTTGGATGGGGACCCGGTACGTACCAGTTTTTTTATGCTCCGTATCAGCTATCAAAGGAAAAAACAATTATAAGCACAAATGCCGGCGATATGGGCAATGCACACAGTGAATATATAGGTCCCTTATCAGAAATGGGAATATTAGGAATGCTTTCAATTATTGCCATTGTTGTTTTGGTAATAATTACAGCACTTAAAACATACAAGAATGCCGAAAACAAGGAAGTTAAATTTTTAAGCATAATTACATTGCTTGGATTGATAACATATTTTGTTCATGGATTTTTAAATAATTTTCTTGATACTGATAAAGCTTCTGTTCCGGTTTGGGGTTTTATTGCTATTATTGTTGCCCTGAATATTTATCATGCAAAAAAATCAAAAAAACTTTCTTCTGAATAGGAAAAGAATAACGAAGTTCTTAATTTTTGGAAAATAGTAATTGTGTAATCAGTTTTTGGTTACCGGCACAATTGCAACTAAAGATTATTTTTTGAATTTTCATTAGGATAAAAATTTTCAATAATTCCGGGAAGTCTTCTTATTGCTGCAATTTCTTTCCACATTTTTCTTGATTCACGGGCAGGAATTCCAAAATATGTTTTACCTTTTTCAGTTGATTTATTTATAGCTGAAGTAGCTAAAATTATTGTACCTTTTGCAATTACAATATCTTTATTTATTGCTACTCTGCCCCATAAAATCACATCATCTTCAATCCTTGTCACACCTGCAATTGCTGCATGCGAACCTATCAAACAATTTTTCCCGATGTATGTATCGTGTCCTACCTGACAATGATTATCCATTTTTGTTTCTTTTCCGATAATTGTATCTCCTGAAACTCCTTTATCAATTGAACATAAAGCACCTATTTCAACATTGTCCTCAATAATAACCCTGCCACAAGGTTCAAGCTTTATGAAAGCATTTTTTCTTCGCTGGAAATAATACGGATCTGCTCCTAAAACCGTGTTGGCATGAATTATCACATTATCACCGATAATACAATGATCATAAATACTAACATTGGAATGTATCAGGCAATTACTTCCGATTTTTACATGGTTGCCAATAAAAACACCTGGTTGCAATATTGTTCCTTCACCTATTTGAGCAGTTGAACTGACCGGAGTATCGCATTTTTTAAAAGGTTTGAATTTTTTAACTAAAGAATTATAATCTTTTAACGGATCATTTGAAATTATTAATGCTTTATTATTTGGATGTTCAATTTTTTTGTTGATGATAATTGTTGTAGCTTTTGAATTTAAAGCTCTGTCATAGTATTTAGGATGGTCAACAAAAGTAAGATCACCGGATTCAACCATGTGAATTTCATTTAATCCGCTTATAAGAAGTCCGGGATCACCATCAAAATCGGCATTAATCAACAGGGAAATGTCTTTTAAAGTATAAGGTTTATCAAGTTTCATATTTTTAATATTTATTTAAACTTTCGGACTTTATAGACGGACACTAGTTATCCTATGTTAATTTTTATTATACTAGGTTATCCCTTAACCCGTTCGGAGTATACTCCTGAACGTGTATCAACCTTAATAATTTCACCCTCGTTAATAAATAAAGGAACTTTAACAATAGCACCGGTTTCAACAGTTGCATCCTTAAGTGTATTAGTAGCGGTGTTGCCTCTTTCACCGGGTTCGGTATAAGTTATTTTCAGTTCAACATAAGCAGGCATATCGCATGTTAACGGTGTTTCTGTATCAGCGTGAAACAATACTTCAACTTGTTGTCCTTCTTTAAGAAAATCAGGTGCACTTATTAAATCTTTATCAAAGAAAGTTTGCTCAAATGTTTGGGAATTCATAAAATGATAAAGATTGCCGTCATTATATAAATATTGGTAAGGTCTTCTTTCAACTCTTTGCACATTTATTTTAACACCGGCAGTAAATGTATTTGGTAATACTTTTCCTGTTTTGAGGTTCTTTAATTTGGTTCTGACAAAAGCAGGTCCTTTTCCGGGTTTTACATGTTGGAACTCAACAATAGTGTATAGTTCACCATTATAATCAATGCATAAACCATTTTTAAAATCTGATGTAGATGCCATTTTGCTATATATAAAATTTACTCATTATTACTTTTCTGCAATCCTGTATAACCTTTCATTATTCCTCTTGTTGAGTTAGAGATAAATGAAAGTATTTCATCCCGTTCGGGTGTTATAGGAACGTCAGCTTCAATAATAGAAACTGCCTGCGATACATTATAACCTTTTAAATATACAATTCTGTAAATATCCTGAATTGCATTAATTTGTTTATTTGTAAATCCACGTCTTCTTAAACCTATCGAATTAACACCAACATAAGATAGGGGTTCTCTTGCGCCTTTAATAAAAGGAGGAACATCTTTACGTGCCATTCCTCCGCCTGAAACCATTGAATGAGATCCAATATTGACAAATTGATGAATTGCTGCAAGACCACCGATTATTGCCCAGTCATTAATTTTTATATGTCCGGCAAGTGTTGCTGCATTTGCCAAAATAACATTATTACCAATTATACAATCATGGGCAATATGAACGTAAGCCATTAAAAGACAGTTTTTTCCAACAATAGTTTCATAGCTTGCCTTTGTTCCGCGGTTAATAGTAACAAATTCGCGGATAGTTGTATTATCGCCGATTTTCACTAAAGTTTCTTCCCCTGCAAATTTTAAATCCTGAGGAATTGCAGAAATAACAGCACCCGGAAAAATTCTGCAATTTTTTCCTATACGGGCACCTTCCATAATAGTAACATTTGATCCTATCCACGTATTTTCCTCAATCACAACATTTTTCTCAATATTAACAAATGGCTCAATAACAACGTTATTGGCAACTTTGGCTTGTGGGTTTACGTATGCTAACGGTTGATTCATTTTAAGATTTTATTTTTGTTTATCTTTTTTAACTATTGAAGCCATCATTTCACTTTCCATAACAATTTGGTTGCCAACGTAAGCTATTCCTTTCATGTGGCATATTCCTCTTCGGATTGGGGAAATAAGTTTCAGGTTAAAAACCATTGTATCTCCGGGAACAACTTTATGCCTGAATTTAACTTTATCAATTTTTAAAAAAAGTGTAATATAATTTTCCGGGTCCGGAACCGAACTTAAGATTAGAATTCCTCCTGTCTGTGCCATAGCTTCTATTTGAATTACTCCGGGAAATAAAGGCTCATCAGGAAAATGCCCTGTGAAAAAATATTCATTGATAGTAACATTTTTTACCCCTACTACACTTGTATCGTTCATTTCAAGTATTTTATCAATAAACAAAAACGGTGGACGGTGCGGAAGAATTTTTTTTATTTGATTTATGTCATACAAGGGTTTTTTACTTAAATCAAAATGTGGAATCTTATTCATTTTATTATTATTAATTTGTTGTTTAATTAATTTTGCAAATTGTACATTTGAGTAGTGACCGGGCCTTTTTGCAATAATATTTCCTTTGATGGGTTTTCCGAGTAATGCCAAATCCCCGATAAGGTCTAATAATTTATGCCTGGCAGGTTCGTTAGGATAATACAATTCAAGATTGTTTAATATTCCTTCTTTAAGTACTCTAACAGTTGGTTTGTTAAACAATTTTGCAAGCCTGTTAAGTTCTTCCTGTGAAATTACTCTGTTTACAAAAACTATTGCATTACTTAAATCCCCGCCTTTAATAAGATTGTTTTTTAATAAGAATTCAAGTTCATGGAGAAAAACAAAAGTCCTGCAATTTGCAATTTCACCTTTAAAATCTTTTATGCTTTCTAATGCTGCATTTTGAGAATTAAGAACTTTTGTCTCAAAATTTATAATAACAGAAACACTAAAGTTCTGATTTGGTATAGCAGTTATTTCTATTTTATTTTTTGGATCGGAATATGTAATATTTGAATTTATTTCAATATATTTTCTCTCGGCTTGTTGCTCAATAATTCCGGCTTTCTGCAAAGCATTAACAAAATATTTTGAACTACCATCCATAATGGGCACTTCGGATTGGTCGATTTCCATTATTAAATTATCTATTTCCAGCCCGGCAATAGCAGCAAGAACATGTTCAACAGTGTAAACATAAATACCATTTTGTTTAATTGTAGTTCCTCTGGAAGTATCAACTACATTATCAATAAAAGGAGTAACTATCGGTGCGTCTTTAAGGTCTGTTCTTTTAAATTTATATCCATGATTTTCAGGTGCAGGTTTAAATGTTAAATTTACGTTTTTACCTGTATGCAAACCTATACCTGAGACGGTCACAGATGACTTTATAGTTTTTTGCCTTTCTTGCATAAGATATTGATAAATATTTATTTGCAAAATTTTGGCAAAATTAATAATTTTTTAAATATAAAAAAGAGGAAAATATAAAAAATTGGCTAAATATCATAAGATATTAGGTAGTAACTTTTATTTTGAATACTCGGGACTTAATTTTTAATAGATATTTAAATATTTAATCCTGTTTCAAGCTCTTCTATCCTGCTGACGATTTTTGATAAATTCCGGAAATGGATGTATGATCTTCTGTAACTTCTGATATCAAATGATGGTGAACCCTGAACTATCTCACCTTTATTTTTAATGCTTGTACCTATTCCTGACTGGGCAGCAATTTTTACATTATCAGCAATGGTTATATGACCGATAATTCCAACCTGACCGCCTATCATGCAATTTTTACCGATTTTTGTTGAACCCGAAATGCCGGTTTGTGCGGCAATTACCGTATTCTCACCAATCTCAACATTATGAGCTATTTGAATTAAATTATCAAGTTTTACGCCTTTACGAATAATTGTTGACCCCAGTGTAGCCCTGTCAATAGTTGTATTTGAGCCAATTTCCACCCTGTCTTCAATTATCACATTACCGATTTGTGTTACTTTTTGATAATTTTTGTCATCCTGAGGGGCAAATCCAAAACCATCACTGCCGATAATCACACCTCCGTGGATTATACATTCATTACCTATTATATTATCTGAATATATTTTAGTTCCTGCATAAATTGTAGAATTGTCACCGATTTTTACATTATCACCAATAAAAACCTGAGCATAAATCTTAACGTTTTCACCAATTATTGCGTTTTCACTTATAACAGCAAATTCGCCGATATAAGCATTTTTGCCGATTTTTGCAGTTTCAGAAATAAATACTTGTTTGGATATTCCGGTTTTATTTAATTTAATTTGATTATATGCTTCAAGCAATTTTGCAAAAGCCGAATATGCATCTTCAACCCTTATTAATGTGCTTGAAATTTCCTTTTCGGATTTAAAATTTGAATTTACAATTACAATTGATGCTTTTGTCGAATAGATGTAATTCGTATATTTGGGATTGGCAAGAAACGACAGAGTGCCTTCTTTGCCTTCTTCAATTTTTGATAACTGATTTACCGAAACATCAGGATTACCTTCAATTGTGCCTTTAAGTATTTCTGCAATTTGTTTAGCTGTGAATTCCATTTATTTTAAATAAATTAAGCCTGCAATATACAAAATTTCAGGATTTCTAATTAATTAACTGATTATTTACAATATTTTTATTTTATAAACGGTTGAATACTTCGTTTTTATAGTTAATTTTGAATAATAATTTTCTGATAAGTACAATATTTTATTAAAAAAATCATTTCAATAATACTAAATGTTTTGAAAGAATGAGTAATGAGTATTGAAGTTGGGGTAAAAGGCTAAAGGCTAAAGTATTTGACTTAGAGTCAATATATATTATAATATTCCATTTTATTTAAAAAATATCAACTATGGATAGAATCAGAATTTTATGGGTGGATGATGAAATAGATCTGCTTAAACCACATATACTTTTTTTAGAACAAAAAGGTTATGAAGTAGTTACTTCCAATAATGGTGACGAGGCACTGGATATAATTAAGACCAAGCCATTTGATATAATTTTTCTTGATGAACAAATGCCAGGTATTTCAGGTATTGAAACTCTTGAGGGAATTAAAAATCTTTATCCGAACTTGCCTGTGGTGATGATAACTAAAAGTGAAGAAGAAGCCATAATGGAAGATGCAATCGGGTCAAACATTTCCGATTATTTAATAAAACCTGTAAAGCCAAATCAAATATTGCTTTCATTAAAGAAAAATCTTGAAAACAAAAAACTTATCAGTGAAAAAACTACCCATGCCTATCAACAGGAGTTCAGAAATATTGGAATGGAAATTTCAAATAATCCTGATTTTACTGAATGGATTGAAATTTATAAAAAGCTTACACGCTGGGAACTTGAGTTGGAAAAATCAAAAGATGAAAGTATTATTGAAGTCTTGAAAATGCAGAAAGATGAGGCGAACAATGTCTTTTCAAAATTTATTGAAAATAATTATGTTGACTGGATAAACTCTAAAACAAATGAACGTCCATTGCTTTCTCATATATTGGTTAAAGAAAAAATATTTCCTCTTTTATCAGATAAAAAACCATTATTTGTTTTAATCATTGATAATCTCAGATATGACCAGTGGAAAACTATTCAGCCTGTAATTGAAGAATACTACAGAGTTGAAAATGATGAAATTTTTTATAGTATTTTACCAACTACAACTCAATACGCAAGAAATGCTATATTTTCCGGATTACTTCCTTCCGAGATCAAAAAGAAATATCCCAATTACTGGATTGACGAGGAAGAAGAAGGAACAAAAAATCAGTATGAAAGCGAATTACTTGGTGAACAACTTAAACGTTTTGGTAAAAATATAAAGTACTCATATAATAAGATTCTAAATTTGAAAGCAGGACGCAAACTTGTTGAAACCTTACCCAACCTGCTGGTTAACAAGTTGAATGTTATAGTTTATAATTTTGTTGATATGCTTTCGCATGCCCGTACAGAAATGGAAATTATCAGGGAGCTTGCTGATGATGAATCTGCATACAGATCGCTGATGCTTTCATGGTTTGAGCATTCATCGTTATTTGATATCATAAAATTTTTATCTGAAAAGAAAATCAATCTTATTATTACTACCGATCATGGTTCGGTTAAAGTTAATAATCCTGTAAGAGTGGTAGGAGATAAAAATACCAATACAAATCTCAGATATAAGTTCGGGAGAAATTTAAAATATAACAAAAAGGATGTTTTTGATATACATAATCCCGAAACTATATTTTTACCAAAAGCTAATGTAAGTACATCATATATTTTTTGTAAGAAAAATGATTTTTTTGCTTATCCTAATAATTACAATTATTATGTAAATTATTACCGCAATACTTTTCAACACGGAGGAATTTCGCTTGAAGAAATGCTTATTCCGATTATTTACTTAAAAGCAAAATAAAATATTAATGACAGAAAAAATTATTTGTAAATCTGTAGATAATCTGGATAAGATTGCGATCAAATTGTTAAGTACTTATCCGGATATAAGGATTTTTGCTTTTTACGGTAAAATGGGCTCCGGTAAAACTACTTTTATTAAATCGCTTTGTAAAATTTCCGGCGTTACTGATATTGTTAATAGTCCTACTTTTTCAATAATAAATGAATATAAAACCGATGTGGGTGACAGCATTTTTCATTTTGATTTTTACAGAATAAAGAAACAAGATGAGGTTTTGGATATTGGTTACGAAGATTACTTTTTTAGCGGTTCGTATTGTTTTATTGAATGGCCAGGGAAAGTAGAAAATCTTTTACCTGAAAATACAGTAAGGATTATTATTGAAGAAGGTAGTAGGAAAAATGAGAGAGTGTTTATGTTTTAAGCAAAGTATTAGTTTTTTGATTATCAGTCCTCCCCCGAAAGCTTTCGGGGTCAGTCCCCAGTCTTCAGTCTCCAGTCCTTACACGAAAGATTCAGCGATTTTTTAGGCATTGTAAATTAGATTAAATATTTATTTCGACATTAATTATTTACTAAAGTTTCGCACATAATTTTCTCAATGATATCAAAGGTTTGCCCAAGGGCAATTTTGTTGTTATCTTTTTAAAACGCAATGGCAGTGTGACATTACTGCAAAATTCCATTTTGGTATCTTAT
>JAUWKH010000194.1 GCA_030614305.1 Bacteroidota bacterium | reverse complement strand
TACTCATAAAATATCAATTAATTATAATCTCAATAAATATGCTTTTTTAATAACTCTTGTTCATGAAATTGCTCATTTAATTGTTTGGGATAAATATAAAAAAAGTGTAAAACCTCATGGAAAAGAATGGAAAACAGAATTTAAATATTTAATGAGTAATTTTTTTGAAAAAAATATCTTCCCAAAAGATTTAAGCGATGCTTTATCAGTATATTTAGAAAATGCTTTCGCTTCAAGTGTGTCAGATTTAGACTTAACACGAATATTAAATAACTATGATAATAAATCCGATTTTATTTTATTAGAAGAATTACCCCTAAATACAGTTTTTAAAATACATAACGGAAGAATATTTAAAAAGCAGGAAAAATTACGAAAGCGTTACCGCTGCCTTTGCCTTGAAAACAAAAGAGAATATCTTTTTAATCCTTTAGCACAGGTTGCTCCTGTAAATACCTGATATGGATAAACCAGAAGTTGTCACCAAACTAAAGAGGTTGTGTGAAAATACAATTTTATAAACTTTGTTTTCTATCTTTGCCAAACAATTTTCCGGCAATTAATAAATAATTTTTTTAAGGATGATAAATAAAAATCATTTTTGTGTAATAATGGCAGGAGGTGTTGGCACTCGTTTCTGGCCTATGAGTAAAACTTCTCACCCAAAACAATTTATTGACATCCTTGGAAGCGGGAAAACCCTGATACAACAAACTTTTGACCGTTTTTTAAAAATTTGCCCAAAAGAAAACATCTATATTGTAACTAACCAAATTTATAAAAGCCTTGTACTTGACCAATTGCAAGGTATTTCCGAAAAACAAGTTTTGTGCGAGCCATGTCGCCGTAATACAGCTCCTTGTATCGCTTATGCCAACTACAAAATTTTACAGGTAAATCCTGATGCAAACATTGTTGTTGCTCCATCCGATCATATAATTCTTAAAGAAGACATATTTACAGATGTGATTTTATCCGCTTTTGAGGCTTCATCATCAAACGATTGGCTTCTTACTCTTGGCATTCAGCCGAGCCGGCCCGATACAGGCTATGGATATATTCAGTTTGACAAAAACATTACTTGTAAAAAAGATAATCGCATTAAAAAAGTAATAAGCTTTACTGAAAAGCCCAGACTTGAAAAAGCTATATCATTTTTAAAAAGTGGTGATTTTCTCTGGAATTCCGGTATTTTTATCTGGTCATTAAAAAGTATAATGAAGGCTTTTGATAAATATCTTCCCGACGTTGATGCTATTTTTAATGAAGGAATTCCAAAATACAATACTCCTGATGAAGAAAATTTTATAAATAAAGCTTATACAGTTTGCCAAAATATTTCAATTGATTATGGAGTGATGGAAAAAGCTGATAATGTTTATGTGCTTGCATCTGATTTTGGATGGTCGGATCTTGGCACCTGGGGTTCACTTTTTGATATTCGTAAGAAAGACGAACAGAAAAATTCTGTTGTCGGAAACAATGTTATGATGTATGATACAAAAAATTGTATTGTAAATATGCCAAAAGATAAACTTGTGGTTTTGCAGGGTTTGGATGATTATATTGTAGTTGAAAATGATGATATTTTGCTTGTCTGTAAAAAATCCAACGAACAACAAATCAGGCAGTTTGTTGATGATGTTAAAACAAAAAAAGGAGATAAGTTTATTTAAGTTATAATCTTATTACGAAAAACATTTTATAAATAATTTAAAAACAAATTCTATGAAGAAATTATTAACAATTTTATTTGCTTTATTATTCAGCCTGCAATTTGCAGTGAAAGCTGATGAGGGTATGTGGTTACCATTACTGGTTGAACGCCTTAATTATGTTGACATGCAAAAAATGGGGCTTAATCTGACTTCAGAAGAAATTTTCAGCATTAATCATTCAAGTTTGAAAGATGCAATTGTTATTTTCGGAAGAGGTTGTACAGGTGAATTGATTTCTCCCGAAGGCTTACTTATTACTAACCATCACTGCGGTTATGGTTCTATCCAATCGGTCAGTACTGTTGAAAACGACTTGCTTTCCAACGGATTTTGGGCAACTCAAAAAAGTGAAGAAATTCCGATTGAAGGACTATACGTGAAATTTTTAGTCAGAATTGAACCTGTAACTTTAAATATCATGCAAAACGTCACTGATGATATGGCAGAAGAAGAAAGAAAAACAAAAATCAATAGTAATATTGACAGGGCAATTAATAAAGTCAATACAGTATTTGAAAATTATGAATCTGTTGTTAAAAGCTTCTACAATGGAAATGAATATTATATGTTTTCATACGAGGTTTATAAAGACATTCGTTTGGTTGGCACTCCTCCCGAAGCTATCGGCAAATTCGGTGCTGATACTGATAACTGGATGTGGCCACGTCATACCGGCGATTTTTCAATGTTCAGAATTTACACTGCCCCCGACGGAAAACCGTCTGAATACTTTGAAGAAAATATTCCGTTAAAATCAAAACACTATCTTCCGATTTCCATTGCAGGCGTCGAACAAGGCGACTTTTCAATGATACTCGGATATCCGGGTGGAACAGATCGTTATATGACCTCTTATGGTATTGATCTGGCTGTTGATCAATCTAATCCAACTATCGTCAAAATCAGGGATAAAAAATTAAAAATCATGAAAGAAGGTATGGAGGCTGATGAAAAAGTAAGGTTACAATATTCTTCAAAATATGCAAGAACCTCTAATTACTGGAAATATTATATCGGGCAAACCAAAGGTTTGAAAAGACTGAAGGTTTCTGAAAAGAAAAAAGCACTTGAAGAAGAATTTGAAAACTGGGTAAACGAAAACCCCGAAAGAACAGCAAAATACGGTGAAGCTATAAGCGATATTGAAAATGCGTATGCCGAAATTAAACTTTATAATTTATCAAGATTGTATCTTCGCGAAGCTATTAACAGAGGAAGTGAAGTAATCGGTTTTTCAAAAAGGTTCAGCCCTTTGCTCAAAGAACTGAAAGTAAAAGATCAGGATAAAGAAAAAATTGCCGGAATTGTTAATTCACTCAAAGAAAGTTCAGATAAATATTTTAAGGACTACAATGCAAAAATTGATCAAAAATTACTTGCAGCTACATTTAAAATGTATTACGAAAATGTTCCTGCTGACCAGCTTCCTGAATTTTTGATAAATCTTGCTAAAAAGTATAAAAGCAATTTTAAAAAATTTGCTGCTTATGCTTTTAAAAAGTCAATATTTGTAAGTAAAGAAAAAGTTGATGCTTTCCTTGAAAAGCCAAAAGCAAAAACCATTGAAAAAGACATAATTTACAAGGCAATGAAATCTTTTTACGATAACTACATAAATTTGAATAACAATACTAAAGAAGCTTATTCACTTTTGGGGAAAGGAAACCGTTTATATATGGCGGGACTAATGGAAATGTATCCCGATAAAAAGTTTTATCCCGATGCTAATTTCACTATGCGTCTGACTTATGGAACCGTACAGGACTATTTCCCTGCTGATGCCATTTATTTTAACTATTTTACAACCCTTGATGGTGTTATGGAAAAAGAAGACCCAACAACATGGGAGTTTATTGTTCCTGAAAAACTAAAAGAATTATACAGCACAAAAGATTACGGACAATACAGCGACAATGATACACTAAATGTTTGTTTCCTGACGAACCATGACATTACAGGTGGTAGCTCGGGAAGTCCGGTAATCAATGGAAACGGCGAATTAATTGGTCTTGCATTTGACGGCAACTGGGAAGCTATGAGCGGCGATATTGCTTTTGAACCCGAATTACAAAGATGTATAAATGTTGACATTCGGTATGTTTTATTTATTATAGACAAATTTGCCGGTGCTACAAATTTAATTGATGAAATGACCATTGTTACTGAAAAACCTAAATTAAAAACTGATATTCCTGAAGAAGAAAATATTGAGGTAGAAGTTATTGAAAACTGATCTAATTATAATACCTTTGTAATACTGATGTCTAAAGTGTGTATCAGTTTTGAATGTTTTTGCAAAAACCAAACCTATGGACTTAATTTCTCCTAAAGACTTACTTAGTGTTAATAAAAATTTAAAATACTTAGGTGGTGAAAGTTTTGCAAAACTCCTGATGAAAATCCTTAAGCTTGATACTTTAAACAAAAAATATTCACCTATTGCCCACTTAAATAGAACGGAATTTGTTGATAAAGC
>JAUWKH010000249.1 GCA_030614305.1 Bacteroidota bacterium | reverse complement strand
TTAAGAAGATGTACTTTACACTTAAGGCAGATGCCGGTGCTAATGAAACGGATATTAAAGATGTTTTTAAACCTGAGAATTTTATGTGTGGATATGGACTCACTTATAGTTATGATAGTTTTATAGGTCCTGTAGAACTTACTGTTATGGGCTCAAATCTTAATCCGGAACTTATGTTGTTTATTAATCTTGGTTTTTGGTTTTGATAATTGAGTCCAATATAGAAATTGGATATTAGAAATTATTATCATACTTGGTTTACAAACTATCGGAAGAATTGTCTGATTTGGTTTGGTACGATTTTGACAAGTGGAATAAAAAGGTTCAAAATAATAATTAAAAAATTTGGTCCAATATTGAATGAATTTATCAACAGCACAAAAAAGTGATAACATAAATTTCCAATTTCCAATTTCTAAACTTGTCCATACGAAGCGAAGCAAGCGACACGAAGTCCATCCATACGGATTCCTTTTAGTCATACGGATTTACTTCGTTTCATTAGTACGTATGTATCCGTATGGATGGATTTCAAACTGTGAACGGTTACAAAAAAATTACTTAGAATGAATAAAAATGTAATAAATATCCTCTTTTTGTTTCTCTTGTTGTTTGGGGTAAATTTTCATCAATCAATATTTTCTCAATCAATTCAAATCAGTACATCAGAAGGATTAGGAACAGAATTGTTTATTGGTAAAAACAATCAAAAATATCAGTTATATAAAATTAAACCGGTTTTCTCTTTTGAAGTAAATGATTCGCTTTACAACTCAACTAAAGCTTTTGTTATTACTGATAAAAACGGTTATGAATATGATTTTGGAAATGGAATAACAGGAAGATTATCTGTTGATTTTGAATTTTCAAAAGCATGGAAAGCTGATCTTTTGATTAAAAACAATACTGAAGATACTTTGGACATTTCAAATGTTGTGCCATTTGGTCAGATGGATGAGCATATTTATATTACTGCTTCGGGTCCATGGGCATTGGCAAGAACAAAAATATTCAGATCGGAGCTTGGTCCTGTCGGAGTTATTCTGCCTGACAATGCATGGGAAATGGGTTATTGTGCTTTCAAACTTGATGAAGATAAATCCGTTTGTGCAATAGCCCGCAGAGGCAAAGCAGAAAATGCCATCAGAAGACGATATAAAACTGTTTTATATCCGGGAGGCAGCGTTAATTATACAATTTATGCAGACAAATACTCAGGTGAATGGCAGAACGGATTAAAATTAATGTTCAATGAGAAATACCTTTTTGACCTGGAAAAATTTGATAATTCGCTTTATGATAGAGAAGACCTTAGCTGGATCCGTAATAAATACTTAATAACTCTTCAATTTGCATGGGATCAGAATTATTATGACTGGGAAAAAGCAAAATATAATTTTAAGGAATTTTTAGAAGAAGGAAAAAAATATTTCAATGGATATGATATTTTCGGGATTTGGCCTACATGGCCTGCCCTGGGTGTTGACAAAAGAAATCAATGGGACTTATATGAAGATTTACCCGGCGGACTTAATAAAATGAAAGAGCTTTCGGAATATGCTAAAAAAAACGGAACGGCATTTTTTATTGAATACAATCCCTGGGACAAAAGTACCCGTAAAGAAGACCCTTATGAAGGTATGGCTCGTTTGATAGAAGCAGTAAATGCCGATGGTGTTGTACTTGATTGTCACGGTAGTTCAAGTAGAAAATTACAAAAAGCAGCAGACAGTACAAAACCCGGAGTTATTATGTATAGCGAAGGCATGGCAGTTGTTAAAGATATGCCCGGGATAATTTCAGGCAGGGTTCATGATGCCATTTTTATGCCTCCGCCATTAAATTTAAACAAACTTATCAAACCCGACTTTGCAATATTCAGGGTTTGTCAATTGAGTCAGGGACGGATACACAGGGAAATTGCAGTTTCATTTTTTAACGGAATTGGAATTGAACTTAATACCTTTACACCGGGAAGACCCGGTTGGATGGATGAGGAATATAAATACCTTGGACAAACCACAAAATTACTAAGAGAGAACACACTGGCATTTAATAGTTTAATATGGACTCCTTTAATCAATACTTTAAGAGATAGTATTTGGGTTAACAAATGGCCTGCGAAAAATAAAACTATTTATACAATTTACAGTTTAATTCCTGAAGGATTTGATAGCCCTTTATTTGAAGAAAATATTTCTTCAGAATATCATTTTGTAAGTCTTTGGAACCATGAAGAGCTTTTATTAGATACGATTGACAATAGAACTTATATTCCTGTCAAAACAAATGCTTTTGATAAATCATGGCTTGGCACACGAAGGGAAGGAAATATTGATTGTATTGCCAAGTTCGGAAATTTACTAAAAATAGATTTAAATTTCGATACGTTGATTTTTCAATCCGATACAGGTACAAAAATCAGTGTTTATGCAGGTAATCCATCATATCAAACAAATTTTAAAGATTTTACAACGGAAAAACAAAAGATAAAACTGTATGATGTTTTCGGAAGATATGAAGGAAAATTTGTTGTACAGCTTTTTAATAAAAACGAACTGATTGATGAAAGAGTTGTTTATATAAAGCCGGGAACTCCACGTTTGATGAGTAAAGTAACTAAAACCAAATTTTCAGTAAAACCTCCTGAAAACATGCTTGAAATTCCCGGCGGTGAATTTGTTTTTGAAATTGAAAAGAATTGGTCATTCATTCCTTACCCGGATTATTCCGAACCACAAAAAATTAAAATGAATTCATTTTATATGGATAAATATCCGGTAACTAACAAGCAATTTTATAAGTTTATTAAATCATCTAAGTATATTCCCAAAGACACTACCAATTTCTTAAAACACTGGAAAGACCGGAAATATCAAAAGAGTGAAGAAAATTATCCTGTTGTTTATGTCAGTTATAAAGATGCACAAGCTTATGCAGAATGGGCTGGAAAGCGGCTCCCTAAAGAAATTGAGTGGCAGTATGCTGCCCAGGGCTTTGACGGAAGAAAATGGCCATGGGGCAATAATTTTGATTCCACAAAATGTAATTATGCACTTGGTTTTCCAACGCCTGTAAATTCTTTTAAATCAGGAAAAAGTCCGTTTGGGATTTTGGATATGGTTGGTAATGTTTGGCAGTTGACTAATGATGTTTATGATAACGGAAGTTATTATTTTGCCATCATGCGGGGAGGCAGCTATTATAAGCCGACTTCAAGCTGGTGGTATGTTCAGGGCGGTCCTCAGCAATTAGATAAAAGCCAGATGCTTTTACTTGTTTCACCTTGCTTTATCAGAAATGCAACTGTAGGTTTCAGGTGTGTGAAGGATAGTTTTTGGCTCAATGGAAAAAATGGGAGGAGCAGCATACGGGCTAATGAAACTAAGTGAATCCATACGACTAAAAGGAGTCCTTACGACCAAATGAAAATCCGTCCATACGGATTCCTTTCAGTCATATGGATGGATGGATGGATGGACTTCGTATC
>JAUWKH010000271.1 GCA_030614305.1 Bacteroidota bacterium | reverse complement strand
TGGAATTTGCCGGAAGAAGTAATATTTTTACTTTCAAGCCATTCAGGACCATATTTAAAAAACAAAATACCCATAATAGGCATTACCAAAAAGAAGTACAATATTGTGGAAAATAAATATATCCTTAAACCAAAAAATTTAGGGATTTTTTTATTACGCTTCATTTGTATATAATTTTATTTTGTAAAGATACTTTTTTATAATTAATCTCTAATATTATATTTTATACTTGATTTAAAAATAAAGTAGTATATTAGTAAAATAAAAAAAACCGATGTCTTCAAAAAAAGTTCATAAACTGGCTGATGTTTTTGCTGATGTTGCTACTCACAAAATAGTTGCAAATATTATCATAAATCATTCAACAAATAAATCTGATATAAGAGAAATTGCCCTTGAAGGACTGGATATGAAATCAGGGAGAAAAATACTTGATCTTGGGTGTGGATTTGGTTTTTTCACAAGAGCTTTAAAAGGTAAAGTACATCCCGAAGCACTGGTAACAGGTATTGACCGCTTTAAAGAATATGAACAATTGTATATTGATTCATGTATAACATCAGGTTTGAAAGGAAAATTTATTGGCTCAGGAAAATCCGTTTTATCTGAATTTGACAGTAATTGTTTTGATATAATTTTATGCAGTTATGCATTATATTTTTTCCCTGATATTATTCCTCAAATATCAAGAATACTTAAAAATGATGGGGTATTTATTGCTATCACTCACTCCAAACCACATCTTAAAGAATTAACTTCATACATAAAAAACATATTAGAAAAACATAATATCAATCCCGGATTAAATTTACCATACGAAAAACTTATAAATAATTTTTCAAATAAAAATGGTTATCAGCTTTTATCACCATGGTTCGAAAATATAAGAAAAATAGAATATAAAAGTTCATTGGTTTTCTCTGATAAAGATTTTTCTGATTTTATTAAATTTCTCAGGATTAAACATTCATTTTTTATCCCTGATAATGTTGATAAGGAATTAATCAATATTATTATCAATCAGTTAAGGAAGGATATTCAAACTAAAAAAAGATTAAAAATTACAAAGGATGATATAATATTTGTTAGTTCACAACCTTTTAAATAATAGCCGTTAACTTCATATTAATAATGAAAAAGAAAAAAAGAATATTTTGTCCATATTGCAGTGGAAGAATTATAAACAAAAAAGAGGGAGATATTTTAAGGGAATATTGCCCTGTATGTAATATTTTCTTCTATGATAATCCATTGCCGGTTGTTTCTTCAATTCTTGTAAAAGACCGTGAAATTGTTCTTGTTAAAAGGCTAAACAAGCCTTATAAAGGAATGTGGTGCTTGCCTTCGGGTTTTGCTGAAATAGGGGAGAGCATTGAAAAAGCAGCCTTAAGAGAGCTTGAAGAAGAAACCGGTGTAAAAGCCAGTATCATAAAACTAATTGATGTTGATTCATGTAATAATTATTTTTATGGTGACCTGATTTTTCTTTCATTTGAAGTAGAACAAACAGGCGGAAAATTAGTTGCAGGTGATGATGCAATAGATGTGAAATATTTTCCGGTTGAAAAAATTCCAAAACTTGCTTTTACATCAAATACAAAAGCAGTAGAAAATTATATAAAAAGTAAATTGGATTATTGGGCAATTGTTGATTCCTTTTCTTTAACATTAGATGAGAAACAAATAAGAGATAAAAAGAAAAATTTACTTTCCGACAGCTTGATTGATGTAATCGAAAAAAACTCAGAATTAATAGCTGATTTGTGGCTTAGAGATGTTACAAGCAATAAATCCACACCGGGTTATCATCAATTTAATAAGCAAAGTTTATTTGAACGATTCCAGATAGTTATTTCACAATACAGTAAGTGGCTTGGTGGAGCTTATGATAAATATGATGTTAAAAATTTCTACATGCAACTCGGTAAAAAACGACGAAAGGAGGGATTTGCTTTAAGCGAAGTTATCAGCTCATTAAGCCTTGTCAGGAAGCATGTTTGGGAATTTGCACTTTCTTATGGAATATGGCATAAAACAATTGATATTTATATGATGCTTGAACTTGAAAGAAGGATGATGTTGTTTTTTGACAAAGCTTCATACTGGATTATAAAAGGATATGAGACAGGAAATTCCTGACACAGACAAGTTTGTTAAATATTTACGGATTGCTGTTACTTCTTTGGTTTACTGATATTTGTAATTCAATTCGTAATTCGTAAATCACAACAACTTATACTATCAAATCATATAAAATCTCATTCTTAATTCTTTATCAAAGTTTCAGAAAAATTATGTATTTTTACATTTTAAATTTTATTCACAAAAATTTTTAAATTATGAAAACAATTAACAAGCTATTAATTTTTAGTTTAGCTCTTTTTACAATTAGCTGTGCTACATTGAGTGTGAGCTATGACTACGACAGAAGTGTAGATTTTAACAAACTAAAAACCTACAAATGGATCAAAAAGCAGATGCCAAATAATGCTCTGGATCAAAATCCTTTTCAGAAAAAAGCCATAATATCAGCAGTTAATGATCAGCTGAAGGCAAAAGGATATATAGAGCAAGAATCGGGAGATACTGATTTTGCCGTAAATGTTTATGCTATGGTAAAACAACAAACTCAAGTAACAAACTGGGATAATTACGGATGGTATAACCCATGGTGGGGTCCTTACGGAGGTCATACTGAGGTAAGTACTTATGATGAAGGAACATTGGTTATTGATATCATTGACATTAAAGAGAAAGAATTAGCATGGCGGGGCCTCGGTACAAAAATAGTTACTGGTTTTAGTAATGATGCAAACGGCATAGCCATAGTTAATGAAAATGTAGCTAAAATTATGGTTAACTTTCCTCCTCCGGCTGTACAGGGTAAATAAAGTTTGTGGTTTGGATGCTTAATAGTTGTAGTCAATACAAATGAAAGCAAAAAAGTAAAAAGGCTACGCTTAAATAGCACAATTTATTCCGATATGGCGAACAGGCGGTAACAAATGCAAAAAATATTATTGCAAGGGGAACCGATAGATATGACAACGTATTTATTGATAATGAATTTTTTACTACTGCTGTATATTTAGAAACAGAGGAAAAAGATTCGAAGAAAACTAGGGAGAAAATTATAAAACTAATCATTAATGATACTTACTAAAGTTTCGCACATAATTTTCTCAATGATATCAAAGGTTTGCCCAAGGGCAATTTTGTTGTTATCTTTTTAAAACGCAATGGCAGTGTGACATTACTGCAAAATTCCATTTTGGTATCT
>JAUWKH010000183.1 GCA_030614305.1 Bacteroidota bacterium | reverse complement strand
TCCTTTATCATCTTTTACCAGCCCTGAAATTGTTGTTTGAGAAAACAGGTTTATACTTGTAAGAAAAATTACTACCCAGAATAAATATCTTTTCATAAAGAATAAATTTGCAATGATTATTTTTCTGCAAATTTGACTCAATGTATCGCTGAATAAAAAAAAATTTTACCGAACTGTTGAATAATACGGATGAAATGAAGTGTGTAATTCTAAAATGAATGTTGGGTATATCGGTTAGTATATGAAAAGCAGGCGATTTCAAAGCACAAATATTTCAAGTTGCAAGAATACTGAAACAGGCTACAAACCTTGATGCTACTACTATCTCTCTTATTTTTTATTTATCCGGTACATCAAAAATACTAAATTTGTTTAAAAGAATCATAAATTGTTATTATTCATTGATAAAGAAAATTTAGTTTCCCATATTTCCCAGTTGTTAATAATTTCACGAGCAACTACACTACCCACTCTATAAGCGTTCTCAATTGCAAGAGGAAAACCTAACCAAACATCATTAATAGATTCTTCAACTGTTTTACCCGGGTATTGTTGATCAAAATCACTTGCTGTTCTAAGAATCAAAATTCGGTTATATGAAATAATATTGGCGTCAGCTAATCTTTTTAAAGCAGTTAAAGTTCCGCTATCTTCCATACTTGTGGTATAATATGTTCCTTTTCCATTTGTCCATTTTTTTACCCACCAATCAGCCCAATCACTTATGATTTTACCATAAAAGAAGGTATTACCAGTAATATTATCCCCAATTGTAACAAACGGTTTTCGTCTTGCCTGAGAATTTTCAGAAAATCTATTTCGTATATTTTGTGCTTCGTCGGTATCTAATAATTCAACGTTTTTTGTTAATTGATATGCTATATGAGTTAGTGCTGAATCTAAACGAAAAACTTCCGAACCTGAAATCCAGTCATTATTATCACACCAGGGCTCATTACAACCCAATCTGAAACGGGCATATTCCCAATCTTCCGGTATTTCCCGGGCATCAATCTGGTGGCACAAATCTCCATTAACAATCCATTCCGACCAAATTGCCGAACCAATTGTACATACTTTTGGAGATGTTCCGGCAACTCCTGCAATGATAAAGTAAGTGTTTTTTAGATCAATATTCGGATTTAATCCTAATGCCATAATTGTTGAAGCTGCATTTGAAGTTCCCATTCCTGCTATTATTAATCCTTGTCCTTTTTTGTTATAATATAAAGGTGAATATGCACCAGGAATTTTCATTTCAAGAAATAAGCTATCTCTCTCATACCATAATTGAGCTTCTCCGGCTTCATCTCCTGTTATTTCGCCCGTTTCAAACATAGCAATTGTTATTACCTTGAAAGAATGTTTCTGCGAATAAATGTTATTAGACAATAACATAAAAAACATAAGTGTAATTAAAAGTGTCTGATTACTTGATTTTTTCTTATTTTCCATCATCATTATTAAATTGAGGTTCCATATCAGAAAATATTACCTGGCAACCTAAAGGTTCATCGGAAATTTCTACTGATTTAGCTTTAAAATCATTTTTTATTATCAACCTTGCCATCACTCTAATATTATATACTATAATTAATTCCGAAAATTGACAAAAAGTAACCCTGAAAAAGCATAAATATTTATTATATATAAATATTCTAAATAACATAATACTACTAAAACTTCAAAAGAAGGATTTTAAATTGAGTTAGTCCATAATATCAAAATAAGTGATGATATTGCATGGGGCATAGAGCATCCTACGGACACTTATGTGCTTACTTCGTTTCGCTTGCTTCGCTTCGTTTCAAATTAAAGTTCATTTCTTAATTTCTCATAAAATTCTTTCTGGGCAAATCGCTCTTTACATGGTGTGTGTCCGCATTTTTCTAATCGAATCATTTTAAAATCAGGTAATCGCTCAGATAAAGGTTTTTCAACTGTGGAAGTCAGTTTTTGATGTAGTTCTTCTATTTGTCTGTCTACTGATTTTTCTGTCTGTAATAATTCCAGTATTCCAAAATCAGCAGATAATCTCTCAGCTACAGGTTTCATTTCTCCCGATGCTCCCGGACCTCCATGCAAAAGTCCAATACGATATGGTTGATTTCCGTATTTTCTTACCGTATGTAATAAATGTTTTCTGTTGAAATTTGCGAATTGTTGCATGTTAGCTTACGTACATTATTTATTATCAATATTATATCAAATATTTTCTTTCTCTCAATAAGTTGTAAAAATCATCCTTATAACTATCTGAAATAGGTATCATTTCGTCTCTTATTTTTATCCTATTCCTTTCAATATTATCGATTTTTGAAATAGCTATTATATATGAATTGTGAACTCTCACAAATTCCTTTTCAGGTAAAAACTGTATTATATTCTTAAAAGTCTGCAAAGTCATTATCTTTTTATCTGTTGTAATTATCACTTTAGGTTTTGTTTTTAACGCTTCTAAAAATTGAATCCCGCTTAACTTTTTCATCCTAATATCAAGAAATATCAGGTCAACTGCATTAGTTTTTAGAAAACCTATGGCGTTGATTGCATTATTAAACCCCTGCAGAAGATTTAAATAATCAATTCGATTGATACTCCGTTTTCACAATCTGAATCAACAGAATGCTTAAATGCGTTTTCTATAAAGGGAATAAACAACATTGGTGCAATTTTAATCCCGCTACAATCTCCATATAAACCGAACTTAAGAAAATCAGGGTTTTTCAATCTTAGTTTCTCAAGTGATATATAATTTTTAATGTGCTCAATTTCTTTGTCCAAAGGGACATTGTCTGATTGACAAACTCTTAGCATATAGCGCATGATATCAGATAACTTAATTAATGACAGGGATGCCTTATCCTGATTTTCTTTTATTAGTGCGTCAATATTGTGTAATGTATTAAACAGAAAGTGTGGGTTCAACTGCATTCTTAGCAAAGCTAATTCGCTTTGTAAATTCTGTTTTTCTAGTTGTTCATGCAAACGTTTTTGTTCAATCCAACCAAAAAGACTCCGAAAGCTAATACCTAAAATAAGAAATGCGTTAAGGAAAGCAAAAAGGAAAACTGTTTGCAGGAAAACTCCAGGCATAAAACCATCATCCATTATACTTGTTGTAATCGGGTATTTTGGGTAATACCGGCATTAATTGAAGGATATACCAAAAAGTAAAATAAATTAATACCCAAAGCAATCCATGAACCAATAATAAAATTGACTTTTTCATTTTTAAATATTTTTAGTTAAACAATATCACAAAAGTCAACTGTTTATGGTATTTTAGAAAAAGTAATATATTCTTTGAGTTATTTTATCGACATTTCAACTTTCTAAATCTATGCATTGGTTTTGTTTGGGCATCAATGTATACAAGTTAACTTGTTTATAGGCGAAATAAACATTCCCTTTACCATATTCCTCAAAAGGCATAAACGAATGTTTTATCCGCTTAATTTGTTATTAGCAAATTTAATTAATTTTCAGCTATCTCCAAATTGATGTACCTGCTGAATTATTATTTGGTTATGTATATGCAGTTAGCATAATTAAAAATATACTTAAATATATCAGAACTGCAAAAATCGAAATTATTCCTGATGTTCTGTTTTTATATTGTTGTTTCCGGATTATCAATAACGACAGTGCTAAACCACCAACAGATAATAATATGGCTATTAAACCAATGTAAGGTGATATTACAGATAAAATGTCTTTATTTAATAATTCCGGATTGTCATATAGCAATCGTGCCGTTTTCACTCCTTTTGGGTCGGAAAATACAAAATCCCAATATGGTATTCGGGATGTCGTTTTAAAAAGTGCTTTTAACAAGTGCATGCTTGCTGTTATAGGCAAAATAGCTATTACAAGTTGCGTGAACGATTTTTTCCAACATTCTTTTGCGATTACTTTTTTTATTATAACAAAAATCAGGTAGAAAACAAAAGGAAGAAGAACAAATAAGATAATTGCGTTTATTGTTCCTGTCAAATTACCTGAAATATTAAGTGAATGATTAACCCAATCGGGAAATATCATTATAATCTTTTTACTTACTTTCCATTCTACAAAAATTTCATAAATAACAAATCCACTAATTATAACAAAAAAAACTATTTCTGCCCAAGTGAGTTTTATATCTGTGAACAAATCTGCTGCAAATTTTCGTTTTTGAATTGCTATGTTGTCTTTTGTACATGATTTATGACATTGCCCGCATAAAATACAAGCTCTGTTATCGCTTATCTTTGCAGGATAAAGTTCTGAAGTGCACGAACGTCCGGTAAATTTATAATAGTTTGTCTTGCTTATACAGTCTTTGGTTTTACAATTCTTACAAACATTGGCATCAATCACACGTAATTTTATAAAAGAGAGTAATGAATATAATCCAAGCAAATGTCCAACAGGGCAAATGTAGGTGCAAAAAGTCCTTTTTTCCCAAATCAGTC
>JAUWKH010000084.1 GCA_030614305.1 Bacteroidota bacterium | reverse complement strand
TTTATCTGGGAAAAGCGAAAATACGGAAAATCTGAAAAGTAATGATAATTTTTATTCATTTTTTTGGCTAAAAATCAGAAAAGAATTAAAAAAAGCAAAAAATGTAACACCGGCTTGCGATTCAATGGTGTCTTCTGTAAACATTGAAAGTATAATTGTGATAAAAAAGATAACATAAAAATAATTAAGGAATTTCCGTGTTTTTATAGGTGGATATAACAATGTAAAAATAAACCACATAAATCCCAATAACCCTAAAGCAATAAATATTGACATGAATTGATTATGAGAACGCAAACGATTTTCAAGTTTCAGGATGGAGTTCATCTTTTCATATTGTTCATTAAAAATATCTCTCATATCTCCTGTCCCAACACCAAAAAGAAAATGTTGTTTAATAATATTTATTGATGCTTTCCAATATTCAATCCTCTGCATTACTGAATTTCCATTAGGGTCATAAGCATATTTAAAATTATGGTATCCCATCAGTATTTTTGAAACACGGGTTTTCAGATTAGGACTTTCAAGATAATTAATATTTGCAATACCACGTTCAATTGCCTTGACTTCTTTGTCGGTCAGTTTATTGATTCCTTCAGCATCTTTCCGATACTCTTTTGAAGTCAGGAATCTGATAATGGTAAATTTTATTTCTTGTCCGTTTTGGTCTTTTCCGTCAAAAACATACGAACTTCTTTTGTTCCATGCGGCTTTTAATTCTTTTTTCGACAGATAGAGTCCGACATATTTCCCATCTTCAATTCCAAGAAAAACAGTATCATGTACATAATAATTTCCAAGTGTAGTAAATTTATCAAGCTTACTAAAATTAATATCCGGCACTTTGTTGTAATCTTTCACAATATCATTAATATAAGTATAAAGAAGTATGGGAATTATTACAAGCAGACTAATTATTCCGATTTTCAGATAAAGTTTTTTCAGGTTAAAAACAAGATAAATAAATAATACAAAACTGATAGTTAACAAAATAACTATACCAATTCCGGATTCTAGAATAAACTGGAAAATAATTAACCATGCAGCAATTATTCCAAATATAATTTTAGTTGTAATATTAAAATATTCTTTTTTATAGATAAAATATATTAAAACAAATATTGCTATGCTTATGTTCAAACTAAATCTTACAGGGGAAATTAAGATTGAAATTTTTCTGATATCTGTAAATTCCTGTTCCATTAGCACATGGGTGCTAATAAAAGTGCCAATTAAAACAGCTCCTACGAACATCAACATAACCCAATTGAACCTTTTTTTATTGAGTGGTTCCATTGTAGATAAGATAACAGGAAATGCAAAGAGCGGTAATTTAGTACGGAGGTCTTTAAATGCATAAGAAAAATCGGATGTGTAAATTAATCCGATAACGTGAAGGAAAAAAAGCGATGTGAGAACTAATGCGGGTTTATTTTTGAAAAAAATCCTGAACTTATCAATAATATTATTGTATCCTAAAATAATAACATAATTCAGGAAATTGATAAGCCCTTTAAAAAAATTAATTTCTTTGAAGAAATCAAAAGTTTTTTCAAAAGAAAAACCTGCCCATAACCAAAGTCCAAGAAGAGTAAACTGCATAACACTCATCACAAACTTTGATAAGGGAAGACTCATAGCCATAAGAATTAATGCTACAAAATAAGCAGTTGAATGAAATTCCCTTTTATAAATGTACATTAATTATCGTCGTTTTGTTTATAAGTTCCGTTAAGTATTGATTCATATAAGGTTTTATTTTCTAATATTTCCATAGCTTCTTTAATTTCAGGATCATCAGCAATAGAAGCTATAATTTTCCCTTTTTGATAATAATATCTTGAAACAATATCAATTTTAAGTAATTCACTAATCTGGTCTTTATATTTATTCAGGTCTTCGTTTTTATCATGCTTCATTTTCATTTTTAAGGTTTCATATTCCGATTGAATAGCATCAAAATATTTTTCTTTTTCAGCATGCTTTTTCAATTTTTCAAGAGTTTTTTCACTTTCAGTTATGTAATCATAATCTTTATCTGAAATATAATTTTTAAAATCATCAAATATCTGATCAGTAATTATAAAATCATCAGCTGATGGAATTTCAGGATTTTCCATGCAAAACTTAGTAGCATAATTAAAAATCAGAAACTTTATAAAAAGACTTGTTGCAATATTACTGTATTTTAAAGGTTTGAGTTTGATATCCGGTTCAATTCCACCTCCGTCATAAACTGTGCGACCATTTTGGGTTTTAAAAGCAGTGATTAATGAATCAGGAATTTTATTAAAATGACCGTTATCATCTTTTAAAGAATAGTCAATGGCTTGTATACATCTTCCGCTTGGAATGTAATATTTTGCAACTGTAACTTTAACTTTTGAATTATAACTTAAGGGGATAACATTTTGCACCAATCCTTTTCCAAAAGTACGCTGACCTATAATTACCCCGCGGTCAAAATCCTGTATGGCTCCTGCAACGATTTCCGATGCAGATGCGCTTGCCTGGTTAACAAGAACAATAAGCGGAATTGAAAGATCAACCGATGCATAACGGGTTTTGTGCGATTTGTTTTTGTTTGATAATTTACCCTTAGTACTTACTACTTCTTTATCTTTTTCCACGAATATATTGGTTATATCAACTGCTTCGTTCATTAATCCGCCCCCGTTCCCTCTTAAATCCAAAATCAAACTTTTAACATCATTATTTTCTTTTAATTTCAGGAATGAATTTTTAAGTTCCCTGGCTGCGTGTTGGGTAAATCCTGTTAATTTAATATAAGCTATATCATCATTCATCATTCCGTAATATGGTATATTTTCAATTTTAATTTTTTCCCTGATAATTTCTTTTTCAATCGGTTTTGATTCGCCGTTTCTGTCTATTAAAATTTTTAATGTAGTACCGGGCGATCCTTTTAACACTTTACTAACATCAGCCGATGATTTTCCTTTTGCTGATTCATTATTTATTTTCAAAATCCTGTCGCCGGCTTTTAGCCCTGCTTTAAATGCAGGAAAGCCTTCATAAGGTTCGGAAATAACCACATAATCACCTTGTTTATGTATTAAAGCACCTATGCCTCCATATTGGCCTGTAGTCATGAATTTGTAATCTTCAACTTCCGATTCGGGAATATAAATAGTATAGGGATCAAGAGACTCAAGCATTGCATTAATGGCTTCCTCCATTAATTCACCTGAATTTATTTCATCAACATAATTGATATTTAATTCCCTGAAAAGTGTTGTGTAAATATCTAAATTTTTTGATATTTCAAAATTATTTTGATTTAAACCAGTAAATGGCAAAAAGAAAATAATTGCCAGGATACTAATTAAAATATTTAGTTTTTTTGATTGATGTTTGTTCATTTGTAATAATTTTAATAATTTATTTTACTAAATTTTAAGGTACAGGGTCATAGCCACTTCCTCCCCACGGATTACATGAAAAAAATCTTTTCAAGGTCAGCCAGCCTCCTTTAAATGGCCCGTGTTTTTTCAGTGCTTCAATTCCATATTCCGAGCAAGTAGGTGTATACCGGCATGATGGTGCAAAATATGGCGAGATAGCCCATTGATAAAAACGTATAAGTATAATAAAAAACCTGTTAAAAAGTTTTTTCATGTTCATCAATTAAACGTTGTAAAATTATAATTATTTTTCTCTCCAGTTCTATAAAAGGAATAAATGCACTATCTGTGTATAAAATTGCAAATACACAGTGTTTTTTTTGTCTGCTAAGGTATTCATAAAATAAAGATTTGTTTTTCCGGTAAACTTCCCGGATTTGTCTTTTGATTTTATTCCTGTCAACTGCTTTTTTAAAAAATCGTTTTGAAACACTAATAAGAATCCGTGCAGGGTATTTACTATCTGATTCAATATCCATCCAAATAATTTTAAAGGGATATACATGGAATTTTTTTCCTTCTTCAAATAATATTTTAATTATTTTATTTTTGCAAAGGTGTTCTTCTTTTTTGAAGGTCTGCATTTTTGAAAGTCGGTTCTTGTTAAATCAAGAAAAGGAAATAATTATTTTTTCTTTTTATTTTCTTTTTGTATGTATTGTTCTATAGCCATTGTCATTGAAGGAGCAGTTTTTGATGGTGCTTTAATGTTTAAAGTTAAGCCTGAATCCTTCACGGCTTTTGTTGTTGTAGGACCAAAAGCTGCAATTAAAGTAGAATTTTGATTAAAATCCGGGAAATTTTTAAATAATGATTTTACACCCGAAGGACTAAAGAAAATAAGCATATCATACTTATTTATTTCAACACGTGATAAATTACTTGCTACTGTTTTGTAAATTACAGCCTTTGTATAGTGAATTTTATTATCGTCAAGAATTTTAGTCGTACTTATTTTATAAATATCAGAACATGGTAATAAAAATTTTTCATCTTTATGCTTGTTGATGACATCTATCAATTGATGAAAATTTTGCTTGCCATGAAAAATTTTCCTTTTTCTGTATTGAACATATTTTTGAAGGTAAAATGCAGTTGATTCAGAAATACAAAAATATTTCATTGAATCAGGTACTTCTACCCTCATTTCTTTACAAATTCTGAAAAAATGATCTACTGCATTACGGCTGGTTAATATTATTGCAGTATAATCTGATATGTTAATTCTGTCTTTTCTGAATTCCCTGGCTATAACACCTTCAATTTTTATAAACTTATGAAATTCAATGTTAATATTAAATTTCCTGGCAAGTTCGCCATAAGGTGATTTTTCTAACTCCGCTGGCTGTGGCTGAGAAACAAGAATATTTTTAATTTTCAATTTTTTTGTTTTTAAATCAATAATTTTATTCTTTAACTCAAATACCTTTAAACTGTGATTAAGCAATACTTTAGTGCTAATTTAGTTATAACTATTAAAGGTAAAATTTCAAGGGTGCAAATATACAACAATAAATGTAATGGAGAAAAATATTTGTAAGATATTCCTATTTTTATTTCTCTGAAAATCCGGTACAGAAAAATTAATCCTGATAAAATTAAGGCAGTATATATGAATACGGAATAATTTGAATACAAAATCAAGATAATAACAGGCAATAACACGATTCCGGAAATTATGTTAAAAATAAAAATGTTTAATAAAATTTCATAAGATTGTTTGCCGGTTTTAAATATTTTCTCGCTGATTTTTATCATAGCTACTTTTAAAAACCAACAAATCAAAACAACACCGCAGATCTCTGCAAATAAAATAAAGTTAATATTAATATTTTCAGGTAAGTTAAAGAAATATATTATTGCCTGGTAAATCATCATAGAAAAGACAATTATATATAAAAAAAATAATGGAATAGAAATGCGTTCTTTAAATATATTACCTTCTCTCGCAAGCTGATTGGCAAAATGTTTTGCAAAAAAAGCCTTGAAAATCATACCTAAACGCTTTCTGTAAAATACCTGAATAAAGGCATAAAGAACCAAACATAGAATCAATGTCCCTAATATCCAGTCATTATTTGCCCTATACAAGTTTTCAGGATTAATATTATCTGTTTTTAATTGATGTGAAAAAAACAATGATTTTTGCTGATTATCTTTTTTCGAAGAATCTGTTGAAATTATAATGTTTTGATTTATTGTATCACTTTTAAATGGTAATGTTATATTTTCATTTGTTAAATTATTTTGTGTCATAGAATTTATTGTATCGTAATTTCAAAAATATATGAATAAAATAACTTTCAAAAATCATACAAATTTAATCTTTTTTTAAAGCTAGTATTTTTATATTTGCAGAAAAAATATTTTAAATATTTTAAAAATTTAATTTATATGTTCAATCTAATTATTTTTGGTCCTCCTGGTTCGGGCAAAGGGACGCAATCAATAAAAATTGCTGAAAAATACGGGCTTATCCATATTTCAACCGGTGATATATTCAGAAACGAAATCAGAAATAAAACCGAAATCGGTTTAAAAGTTAAAAGCATTACTGAAAAGGGCGAATTAGTGCCTGATGAACTTTTAATAGAAATACTTAAATCTGTAATGGATAAGCATAAAGAAACAAAGGGTTTTGTGTTTGACGGTTTTCCGCGAACCATTGTTCAGGCTGAAGATTTAGATAATTTAATGAAAGAAGAAAAATTTTCAATTTCATTGGTTATTGCCTTGGAAGTCCATGAAGAAGAGCTAATTGCACGATTGCTCAACAGGGCAATAGAAACCGGAAGAAAAGATGATACTGAAGAAGTAATTCAAAACAGGCTGAAAGTTTATCACAAACAAACCAAGCCATTAATTTATTTTTACAAAAAACAAAATAAGTTTGAATTAGTTCATGGTGTCGGGTCAATTGACGATATTTTCAATGAACTTTGTGAAGTGATTGATAAGAAGATTTGATTTAATTATAAATATTTTTCAAACAAAAGATTGGGTTTTTAGAAAGAAATGAGTGGATTGTTGCGGGTTGCGAGTTACATGTTGTGTGAAGTAAAATAATAAAACAGTTTTAAAAAATTAAATGACGCTGATTTACGCTGATGAACGCTGATAAAAGATTAAACGATGAGATGTAGAGATTGCAGGTTTCTGGTTACTGAAGACTGAAGACAGAAGACAGAAGACAGACATTGTCCTCGTCTTTAATCGGACTGATAGTCACCTTGAGTTCTTACCTGCAGGTAGATTTTTAGCTGGTAAGCGGTTTAAAACTAATAATCTTTTGTTGTTGATAACTTAATATAATCATTTTAAATTAATATAAACCGGCAAGTAATTTTGAACCGCTAACCAGCTTATGAAAGGTTTTAGAAAGAGGTATTTACAAATACAAAATTTTCCCTAATTCTGTCAATACTTGTGTAGCTTTACCTTTTAAAAAAATATCAGTAATCGTATCGGTAAAATGTGATTTTTCAATATTAACTTCAATGATTGTTGCACCATGTTCTTTTGCAGCAACAGGAATATCAGCAGCAGGAATAACTTCTGCATTAGTTCCGATAATTATAAAAACATCCGATTTTTTTGCTTCCTCAAAAGATCTCTTCAAAGCGAATTGAGGAATCGGTTCATTAAAAAAAACAATATCCGGTTTTAATATTCCTTTACAAATATAACAGGTTGGGGGTAAAAAATTCAAATCAACAAAACTCAGATCATATTCAGATGAACATTCAGTGCATGAAAGAGTGCGTGATGTCCCGTGAAGTTCATAAACATTTTTGAACCCTGCTTTTTGATGAAGATTATCAATGTTTTGTGTAATTATTGATTCAAGAAATCCTCGTT
>JAUWKH010000058.1 GCA_030614305.1 Bacteroidota bacterium | reverse complement strand
GTTAAAAAACTTCAAAATAAAATAAAAGATAATTTTGTGAAAATGGAAAAAGCAGGAGGGCAGATAGTAATTTACGGTAAAAAAGACCATCCTGAAGTTATCGGACTGGCAGGGCAAACAGAATATAAAGCCATTATTGTTGAATCAATTGAAAACATTGATAAAATTGATTTTACAAAACCTGTAAGGCTTTATGCTCAAACAACGAAAAGTGTTAAGGAATTTAAAAAAATCAGCATTAATATTCAAGATCGCATGAAATCGGCAAATAAAGGAAAACAGATTGATTTTATAACTGTTGACTCTATTTGCAGGCAAGTTGCCAACCGGGCTCCTAAACTAAAAGAATTTTCACAGAATAATGATGTGATAATATTTGTAAGTGATAAAAAAAGCTCTAATGGGAAATTTCTTTATAAAGTCTGCAAAGAGGCAAATCCGAATTCGTTTTTTGTCTCGGAAGTTTCAGATATTAAAAAAGAATGGTTTAAAGATTTTAATACAGTTGGACTTTGCGGTGCAACATCAACGCCGCTTTGGCTAATGGAAGAAATATCAAAATGTTTTTACAGAAACTTAGTTTAACAAATTTTAAAAATTATTCAGAAGCAGAATTTAGTTTTTCTGAAAAAATAAATTGTTTTATCGGGGACAATGGTGCGGGAAAAACCAATATTCTTGATGCTATTTATTATCTGTCGTTTTGCAAAAGCTATTTTAATTCAATTGATACACAAAATATTTTGTTTCATCAGCCTTTTTTTGCTATTCATGGCAACTATGTCAGGAACAGTGAAAAAAAAGATTTGATCACTTGTATTCAAAAGCGTAACTCTCGAAAGCAGTTTAAACTGAATAAAAAAGAATACAGCCGTCTTGCCGATCATATCGGACAATTTCCTTTGGTAATGATCTCGCCTTATGATCGCGATTTGATTAATGACGGAAGCGAAATACGTAGAAAATATATTGACGGTGTAATTTCGCAATTTGATAAATTCTATTTAGATGACCTTTTAAATTATAATAAAGTTCTTGCTCAACGAAATGCCTTATTGAAAAAGTTTGCTGAAAACCGCTATTTTGATAATGCAGCTCTTGATATCTGGAATGAGCAAATGATAAAATTGGGAAACAGGATACATGAAAAACGAAAAAATTTCCTAACCGAATTTGCTCCGATCTTTCAGCATTATTTTGAGTTCATATCTTTAGGGAAAGAGGTGGTTACAATTTCCTATGAATCGCAATTAACAAATAATAAATTTGATAAATTACTGAATGAATCCCTTGAAAAGGACAGGATGTTCAGGTATTCAACAGTTGGGATTCATAAAGATGATTTGGATTTTAGGATTTTAGATTATCCTATAAAAAAATTCGGTTCCCAGGGACAGCAGAAATCTTTTGTAATCGCAATAAAACTGGCTCAATTTGAATACACTAAAAACATTAAGGGATTTAAACCTGTTTTATTGTTTGATGATATTTTTGATAAACTTGATGACTCAAGAGTGGAACAGTTAATTAAACTGGTAAGTGAGAACAATTTCGGACAAGTTTTTATAACCGACACTCAACATCAACGGATTGAGAGGGTTTTTAATACAATTAAGATTGACCATGAAATTTTTGAAATTAAAGAAGGTAAAGCTCTTGAAATAACATAATCATGAAAAAATCAAACGACCAAACTTTAAAAGAAGTTATTAATGAATTGCTTGAGGCATATAAATTAGGTGATAAATTGAATGAAGTGCGTTTGATTGGTTCATGGGAAAAAGTTGTAGGCAAGTTAATAAACAAGCATACTAAAAATTTATTTATTAAAAAAAAGGTGTTGTTTGTTAAACTTGATTCTGCAGCTTTGCGAAATGAACTCTCGTATGCAAGGCAAAAAATCATTAAGGCTTTAAATAAGGAAGCTGATAAAGAAGTTATTGATGATATTGTTTTTAAGTAATAGTTAATAGAAAGTCGGCAGTGTGCAGACGGCAGTCGGCAATTGGCAGTCCTCAGTCCACAATCGTCAGTAGGCATTTTGAGAGTCGGCAGTCGGTAGTCGGTAATTAACAGACAGGAGACTGACCCCGAAAGCTTTCGGGGGAAGACTGGAGACTGAAGACTGAAGCTCTCAGTTACATTAATTGTTTATTGATTGAATCCCCGCAATTTTATAGATGTAATAACTTTTTTAGTTGATAAAGGAAATTCGCTTTTCATCATCCAATCGTAATATGAAGGCTCTTTTGTGAAAATTTCTTCAACGGATTTTCCTTTATGTTTTCCAAAATTAAATACCTCAATTTTCTTATTATTATAAACAATATGCCCAACCATATCCACACTTCTTGAATTATACGAAAAATCATGTAATGCCTGAACATCATTGACTATAGGAGTAGAGATTTTTCCGAAATTATCTTTAAATTCCACACCATGGTATTTATCCAATTGGGCTTTTAATATTTCATAAGTTGCCAGGGTGTCGGCTTCGGCACTGTGTGCATTTACCAGTTCTTTACTGCAATAAAATTTATATGCAGCAGTTAGATTGCGGGGCTCCATTTTATGGAAAATGTTTTGAACATCAACAAGTCTTCTGCCTTTCATTTCAAAGTCAATGCCTGCTCTTAGAAATTCCTCAACCAGCAAAGGAATATCAAATTTATTAGAATTATATCCGCCAAGGTCGCAATTGGCAAGAAACTGATTCAATTCATTTGCAAATTCGGCGAATGTAGGTTCGTTTTTAACGTCTTCATTAGTGATGCCGTGTATTGAAGTTGCTTCTGACGAAATTGGAATTGTCGGATTTATACGTTGTGTTTTGATTTTTGATGTGCCGTCAGTAGAAGTTTTTACGATACTTATTTCAATAACTCTGTCGGTGGCTACTTTTAAACCTGTAGTTTCAATATCCAAAACTGCAAGAGGACGTGTTAGTTTTAATTCCATAATAGTTAATTTTTAATTACTATCAATTACCATCAATTACTATCAATTACCATCAATTACTATCAATTACAATTAATTACCATCAATTACCATCAATTACCATCAATTACTATCAATTAGCATCAATTACCATCAATTACTATCAATTACAATCAATTACAATTAATTACCATCAATTACAATCAATTACCATCAATTACCATCAATTACCCTTCATCATCTCCTTCCCAAATTCTTAAAACCTCTGAAAAGAATATTTAAATCATTATAAATTTTATAATCGCGGGCATATATCAGATTAAGCTTTTCAATTGTATCCTTATTTATCTTTCTTGTTCTGAAAGCATCGGTAGGATTGAGAATCCCTTTCTTAATTTCAGGTAATTTATCAATTGATATGTCATCATAATGGTAGTATCCGACTATGGATTTTTTTCCAAATAAGACTAAAAAGATATTTTTAAAATAACCTAAGGGTGATTTAACAATAAAAATTCCAATCGGGAAAAATACAAAAAAAAGTAAACTTGAGATAATATCAAGAAACCTCTTGTTTCGCTTATTATATATTTTGTCGATTGAATTTATGTTTATGATATACAGGTCGCCGGATGTGTTTATTGAGTTGCTTCCGATTATTGAAAGACTGTCTTCAGGAGCAATTTTATAATCAACCTGCGAATAATGCAGCTCCGACATTTTATCAATAATTTTTTGATGTGAAATATCTTTTGAACAAAATATTACTTCGTTAATTCTGAAAATCGTAATAATATCTTTTATCTGGTTAATGTTACCTATAAAATCATTGTTTTTTGTTTGTTTTTCCAATGGATTAACAAGTCCGATAAACGCGGGTTTCAAATGGGTTTTTTGTATAAGTTCTGAAACCCTTTGCGACTCTTTTTTATTTCCAATTATTATGAAACGTCTGTTTTTATCAGTTCCAATTTCAATATTTTTCAGTTTTAAAAGATGAAAAAATAGCCGGATACCTGATAATGAAATAATTCCCCAGGTGGCTCCTAATAAAATTATAGCTCTTGAAAAACGCCATGATTCGCTTAACAATGCATAAGCAACAAGTATTATAACTGTTCCGATAACCATACCTTGAAAAATTTTATAAATTTTTAGCGGACGATCATAACCTCCGCTCAGATAAATTGAGAGCAGCCATATCAGGATATAAGCAGGTACGACAAAAGCGATAAATTCAACAGGGTAATGCCCTCCGTTTTGGAATATTACATTCTGCTCCCAGTAACCTTTTATAAAATATATACCGATAAAAAGTAAAACAGCATCAGTAAGTGGCAAAAATGCTTTTGAAAAAAACCTGCTCGCAATTGCAAAGAATGCACGAAGGTAAATTGCAATATTTATCAGAAATGAAAATATACGTGCGTTTTTGGGAGAGAAATGTTTTTTGGCAAAAATCACCATTGCATTATAAAAAATGAACACATAATTTATACTGCTTTTTTTTGTGCATTCGCCTTTGTAGTGGATAATGCGTGTTTCGGGGAAGTAGTAGTTTTTATATCCGGCTTTAATGATGCGGTACGAGATGTCAATATCTTCACCGTACATAAAAAATGCTTCATCCAAAAGTCCTGTTTTTTCAATGACTTTTTTTCTTAGCATCATAAAAGCACCTGCAAGAACATCTACTTCATGAATTTCATCTTTATCAAGGTATCCGAGATAATATTTCCCAAAGGTTTTTGATCCTGGAAAAATCGCCGAAAGACCGAAAATCTTATAAAAAGCAGTTACAGGTGAAGGAAAGCCACGTTTTGATTCGGGAAGGAATTTGCCTTTTCCATCAATCATTTTAACACCCAGTCCGCCTGCCTCAGGGTGTTCATCCATAAAAAAAATGGATTTTTTAAAAGTATCGTCCTCAACAACAGTATCAGGATTTAGAAGTAAAATATATTCTCCCCTGGCTTTTTTTATTGCCTGATTATTGGCTTTTGAAAAACCTTTATTATCATTATTGGCAATTACTGTTACTTCAGGAAATTTTTCCCTTGTCATTTTTACAGACCCGTCAACTGAATTGTTGTCAACAACAAATATTTCAGATTCAATACCCTTGCATGCTTTCCTGACAGAATACAGGCACTGCTCAAGAAAATGCTTAATGTTATAATTAACTATTATGACGGATAGTTTCATTAGCAAGAGAAATCAATATGTTAAAATTTGAATTTCAAATATACTATATTAATAGAATAATTCTATGATTTTACCTTTTAAGGTATGCTTTCGTATGAATATTTTTCTTATCCATGAAAAGCCAAAAGTGGCACTCCTGCTTCAAATAAATGTTTTTTTGTTACAATATTTTTAAATAATTTTTGAAAGATATTTCTTTTTTGTGAAAGAAAGGCAATTATATCAATTTGATTATTTGTAACATAATTTTCAATTTCAGGAGCAATTTTATCGCAATCAATTATTTCAAAATGAATAATTCCATTATTATTTTCTTCTGCAAAAATTCTTTTCAGGTTATCCATCATTTTATTGTCAACAGTTTTGTCATTATCTAAATTAAGATGAACGCAATTAATTTTTATATTGAACGAAGAAAACATATTAAGTAATTTCTTAATGATGTTACTGTCAGCATCATTAAATTCAGTGGCATACATAATCTTATTAATTCCTGAATAGTTGAAAGTTTCAGGTATTGCCAAAACCGGAACTTTTGCATTGTTCATTACTTTTTTAGAAACACTCCCCATTAAAATTCCTTTGTTTCCTTTACCACTTGAGCCCATGATAATAATATCCGGCTTGTATTCTTCGCAAAGTGAAACGATTTCATTTTCAGGGTCACCGCCAACAAGAGTATAAACTATTTTAATATCTTTAATTTTTTCGTGTTTTACCTGGTCAATCAATTTTGATTGCAGTTCTTGTATGTCAAATTTTGCACGTTTTTCAATGTCAATCAATAATTGCTCGTTCATCATGGTGTTAGTATCAATGCCGGTAGGAAAGCTACTGTCTGATACAATTACCTGATCAAAATACGAATGAAAAAGGCGAATTTCGGAATTAAACCTTTTAGCAATTTCCAATGCATACTGGCAGGTTTTATCAGTATGTTCGGAAAAGTCAACAGGGACTAATATTTTTTCCATTTTAAATAGATTTATTTATAAATACTGTTTTGCAAAAATAATTAAATTTTTTAAAAAGCAACAGTCCTGTAAGCGGGATTCTGTTTCCGGTATCAGCCGGAATTCTATCATTTATCTGGTCCTGTCGTCACCGGCAGTATCTAACGGCTTACCCTTCGGGATCGGGCGAGCAACCCTCAAACCCCGGTATATTTAACCTTTCAACCCATAAGGTTTACCCCCGCATTAAGTCACCTTAATGTGGCGTGAGCTCTTACCTCACGTTTTCACCATTGCCGTCTCCTGTAAAAAGGAGCTTAGGCTGTTATTTTCTGTGGCACTTGCTGTATCCGATAAATATCGAAGCCTTCCCGTTAGGAAGTATGGTGCTCTGTGTTGTCCCGACTTTCCTCCCCGATTCGTAAAACGTATCGTGGCGATAGAACGGGCTGTTGCTTATTTTGCAAATATAATAAATATTTTAGCCAAATCAATGGAAATCGTTAGTTTTGTTGTTTTGTAAAATTATTGTTACGAATTTAAAATTTAAATTTTAAATTAAATAATGAGAGATTTAAGCGTAGGAAAAGAAAGCAAATTAATTTTCAGGTTTGCAATGCCTATGCTTTTGGGTAATGTTTTTCAGCAGTTATACAATATTGTTGATAGCATAATTATCGGGAATTATCTCGGAAAAGAAGCACTGGGTGCTGTTGGTGCTTCATTCCCGTTGATATTTGCTTTGATGTCGTTTATAATCGGAATTGCAACAGGATCAACTATTGTTATTGCTCAATACTTTGGTTCCAAAGACCTTAAAAATGTAAAAAAAGCAATTGACACCCTGTATATTTTTATGTTTTTTGCTTCAATAATCATTAGCATTATCGGAATTATTTTCAGCAAGGAAATTTTTCGTCTTATTGACCTTCCCGAAAGTATCATCCCTCAGGCAGTTCAGTATTTTAATATTTTTATTTCGGGTGCAATATTATTTTTTGGTTTTAATGGTACAAGTGCTATTCTGCGAGGTCTGGGTGATTCTGTTACACCTTTGATCTTTTTGATTATTTCAACAATTATAAATATTTTGCTGGATTTACTTTTTGTGATTGTATTAAAGTGGGGAATATCCGGAGTAGCAATAGCAACAATAATTTCACAGGGATTTGCATTTATATCTGTTATTTTGTATCTTAATAAATATCACAAACTGATAAAATTTTCATTTCTAAAATTGAAATTTGATAAAAATATTTTTCGTAAAAGCTTGCGGATTGGCTTACCAGCCGGATTTCAAAATACTTTTGTTGCTTTAGGAATGCTTGCTTTGTTCAGAATTGTAAATATGTTTGGAACTGATACAATCGCAGCATACAGTGTTGCTATGCGAATTAATTCGTTTGTAGTAATGCCTGCTATGAATTTTGCAAATGCCCTGTCTGTATTTGTCGGTCAGAATTTAGGAGCTAATAAACCCAAGCGAATAAATAATGGATTAAAAGCAACTTTATTCATGACATCAGTTGTCTCGGTTACAGTTACAATTATTGCAATATCTTTTGGCAGATATATTATGGGTGCGTTTATATCTGATATAAATGTGATAGAAATCGGTTATCAATATCTTATCATTGTAGGTTCATTTTATGTTATTTTTTCCACAATGTTTGTTATTAATGGCGTAATGAGAGGTGCAGGTGCAACTTTAGTGCCTATGTTCATTACACTTATTGCTTTATGGATAATAAGGATACCTGTTTCATATTTCCTTTCACTTGAAATAGGTGTGACCGGAATCTGGTGGGGAATACCTATTGCATGGGCAGTTGGAATGATATTATCATTTATTTATTATCTTTCAGGGAAGTGGAAAACAAAGGTGGTTGTGAAGTATTAGCCTCTTAAATAGTCATAATTTTCCAAATCCTGTATTTTTTATCATTTAATTAAATTTTTTTGTATCTTTGCACCCCCTTTAAAACAAGGGTACGATTTTTGAAATATTACATTAATCATGGGGCTGACCGGATTTGACAGCAAGGAAGTGATAATGTAAGCATGTCGAGCGTTGAGAATATGGCTCGTCCCGGAAGGGTACCAATGGTAAAAAACTAATTCTCAAAAGCCAATAAATGGCGATAACTATAATTACGCGTTAGCAGCTTGATCAAAAGATTAAGTTACTGACTGTTTCCCGGGAAACCTTTCTCAGCGGTGTCCCGTACGAAGCATCATAAAAGTTGAGATAGTTCCGTTAAAGTCTCTGTAACGTAATGAATTTTTAGAGAATACGGATTTGAGTGGTGTTCCTTTCACCTGTTAACTCCCGACAATCAATTAGAGGATAAGCATGTAGAAAGCACTTTTGCTGCTTGTTTGGACCGGGGTTCGAATCCCCGCAGCTCCACATAGAAATGCCAAAAATCAGGTTTCAAGAATTAGTTATGCGTGCTGAATAGACCTTTAAGATTTTTGCATTTCTATTCAGCATTAGTATAAAATCTTTTCAATAATATTATAAGACTTTCTTTAATTCTTAATTCTTAAATCATAATTCTTAAATCTTAATCCCCCATGGTTCCGTAGTTCAACTGGATAGAATATCAGATTCCGGTTCTGAAGGTTGGGGGTTCGAATCCCTTCGGGATCACTTGTCTGCACAGGGGTATGATTTGTCTACCCCTGTTTTTTTGAACAAAAAACGGACAGCCTCAAAACAACAAATAAATTCCCATAATTTATTCAAACAAACACTTCATTGTTAAACTCT
>JAUWKH010000376.1 GCA_030614305.1 Bacteroidota bacterium | reverse complement strand
GATTATTATTTATTTTTTCTATCCGTTCTCAAAAACAAACAGCAATATCAAAATATCTCATAATTCGGAAATAAATCAAATCAACACACAAAATAAAATAAAACCAAATTTAGTATTAAACCAAAAAGAATCATATATCACAACACCTGAGCCGGAGCCTTCTGTTGAAACAACTTTTGTTGACAATATAAACGACAATCTTTCCGGGAACAACGATATTGTAATCCAAAAAGAAACTAATAAAATTGTTACAGTCCTTAATGAAAAATCATCTGAGAATCAAAAAATTATTGTTCAAGAAAATAATAACCCGGCAATTTTCGGTCTTCAACCGCTAAACTTAAAATCAAATTTGGTCAGCTATTATCAATCAAAAATAAAAAATAATATAAATTCCGGCTTAAGAAATACATTTCAGCCTTTGCCTGATATTCGTTTAAAAGATGATTATGCAAAGAAAGCTAATCTTGCATTCGGAATTCACTTTACTCCGGGCATTATTTTTTATCAATCAAACCCAAATAAATATGACTATGCATTTGAAATAAGTGCAAACTACCGTTTTTCAAAATTTATTTTGCAAAGTGGCATAGGTGTTTCATTATCCGGAGATAACGGGGGCTATGAAATAAATTACGAAAGATACGACAGCGTGGGATATTATTTAAATGTAGTTTCATTTACAGTTGACCCTGTAAATCCCGATTCAATAATCTTAACTACAAAAACCGAAAATGTTTATGATTCTATTGAGCATTATGCAATTACGCAAGCCACTAACCGATATACATATTTACAAATACCATTAACTTTGAGTTACAAAATCTGGGATTTCAAAAAATTTTCCTGCTATTTAAAAGGCGGTGCCATTTTTTCAATTTTATTAAATGAAAACGAGCCGGAAGTTATTTTTTCGGATAGTGAAGCAAAAATAATTACAATTAAAAATCAAACATTTTCACGAATAAATACCAACTGGCAATTTGTTGCAGGAATTAGTTTTAATTACCGGTTGAATAATAAACTGATTTTATCTGTTGAACCGACATACAAACAATATATTAATTCGGTTTATTATAAAAGACTTAACCCGCAAGCAAAACGACCATATATAATTGGTTTGAGAACTGGGGTAATAATTAATTTTTAAAAGGATGAAAAAATTACTAATTTTAATATCAGTTTTGACTTTTTGTTTATTTTTAAATGCCCAAGATGTAATTTTTGTAAGCGGACATGTTACTGATATTCAAACAAATCAGCCAATTGCCGATCATCAGGTTTATATCTTTTCTAATAATCAAATTGTTAATGATACACTTATCACAGATATAAACGGATATTACTCAGATTCTATCTTTGAGGCGGGTTCAACAATAGAATCTCTTTATATATACACTTATGATTGCAATTTAATAGTTCACGACACTACAGTAACCAACCTTGATGATCCTGTTGTTGTTGATTTTATAATTTGTAATGATACACTTCCATCTTTTTGTCAGGCTTATTTTTATTATTACCCTGACAGTTTGAATTCCTTTACATATAATTTTTTTGATCTTAGCAGTCCACCGATAAGTGGCAATATAACATCATGGTACTGGGATTTCGGCGATGGAACAACATCCTATGAGCAAAACCCTGTTCATATTTTTGCCGAAGAAGGAATGTATTGGGTTTGTTTAACTATAGCTGATAGTTTAGGCAATTGTGAAGATACTTACTGCGAACCTGTATATGTTTTTCATCAACAGCAATGTATTGCACAATTTACATATTATCAGCCGCCAAGTCAACCTTTGGTAGTAGAATTTACCGACCTCTCAATTGGCAATATTGATACATGGGAATGGGATTTTGGTGATGGAAACACTTCAG
>JAUWKH010000199.1 GCA_030614305.1 Bacteroidota bacterium | reverse complement strand
CATTTATAGCAAATAAAAACACAAAAGAACTGCATAACAATAATTGCCAATGGGTAAAAAAGATGAATAGCAAAAATAAAATTGCCTATAAAGAAATCCCACGTGCCATTAAACATAATTATAATGGTTGCAGGTATTGTTTACCGGATTATGATACGGATTAATATTTGTTTTTCTAAAAAATATTATTCAAAATTATCTTTTTGTAACTTTGCCCGGAATTTTTATCAATAACAAATGAAAGTTTCGGGCTTTACAATTATCAGAAACGGAGTCAAATTTGATTTCCCCATTGTTGAAGCAATAAAATCCATTCTTCCGGTTTGCGATGAAGTAATTGTGGCAGTCGGCAATTCAGAGGATGATACACTGGGATTAATTAAAAGTATAGATTCAGAAAAGATCAGGATTATTGAAACCATCTGGGATGATTCTTTAAGAGAAGGAGGAAAGGTGCTGGCTGTTGAAACCGATAAAGCATTTGATGCCATTTCTCCTGACAGTGATTGGGCATTCTATATACAGGCTGATGAGGTAATGTCGGAAAAAGATATGCCGGCAATAAAGGAAGCAATGTTAAAATGGAAAGATAATACAAAAGTTGAGGGCTTACTTTTTAAACATATTAATTTTTACGGTTCGTTTGATTATATTGCCGATTCAAGAAAATGGTTATATAACCAAATACGTGTTATCAGAAATGATAAACAAATCCATTCATGGAAAGATGCGATGAGTTTCAGGAAAAATAATAAACTCTTAAAAGTTAAACCTGTAAATGCAACTGTTTATCACTATGGCTGGGTAAAACACCCGAAAGCACAGCAAGCTAAACGTGAAGCTTTTGAAAAACTTTGGCATAATAATGATTATGTTGAAAAATATATTGCTCAAACAAATGAATTTGATTATTCAAAAATAGATACACTTGCCCGATTTGAAGGTGAACATCCCGAAGTTATGAAAGAAAGGATTAGCAAACAAAACTGGACTTTCGACTTTGATCCGACCCAAGTAATAAAACTCTCGCCCAGACTAAGATTCCTTAATTATCTGGAAAAAGCAACCAGTTTGGAAATCGGACGACATAAAAATTATAAGAAGATATAAATTGGAAATTGGAAATTAGAAAATCTAAATTCTAAAATCTTAAATCTCAATTCTTAAAACATTCAATAAGCGACATACAATAATCAATAAACAAGTAAAAAATGAAAATTAAATGTTGTATGTTGAGTGTTGAATGTTGAATCAATCGTATACTAATTGCGGATTTGCTAAATATACTAATTCTTAACAGAGCCTGTACCGATTTTTCGGTATTTGCGAAGTAAAGCTGTTTAGAAGTAGTTATGCGTGCTGAATAGACCTTTAAAGTTTTTGCATTTCTATTCAGCATTAGTATAACTTTGTTTTTTCGTACCTTTGAAAATCTATATTGGCAATTTCGAAGAAGGAAATCCCGACTGGATAGATACAGCTTATTCAAGCGATTTCCGGGTTGATGTTAAGCCTGACCAATATTATTCCGTTACAGCAGAATATAAAGATGGCGATAAAGTGCATTAGAAAGCACTTTATATAATATTCAAGGTTATTATCTTAACCAAACCTAATAAAAGTGCATTTTATTGCTCTATTTTGTGGTATTATTAAAATATTTTGTAAATTTGCAATTAAAAGAGCAGTATAATGCACTTGAAAGAAATTATTGAAGCTATAAAAAAGAGGCGTGAAATACTGGGAGTTACTCAGCAGGATCTGGCAGAATTGTCGGGTGTAGGTTTACGAACCCTAAAAGCACTTGAAAGTGGTAAAAGCAATCCCACCTTCGAAACGCTCAATAAGTTGGCAGAAGTATTGGGCATGGAACTGAAACTAAAAGTAAAGCAACCTAAACTCTAACAAATGCGTATAGCAAGAGTATATCGTAATAATTTGTTAGCAGGAACGTTGATACAACATAATCCTAAAAGTTATGAATTCCGTTATGATGATGCCTGGCTTGCTAATGACACCTTGCCAGCCATCAGTCTTACCATACCTAAAAGCCAAAAGGTTTATAAAGCAGGTCATTTATTTCCATTTTTCTTCAATATGCTCTCTGAAGGAGCAAACAGGAAACTGCAGTGCCGTCAGTTAAGAATTGACGAAAACGATTATTTCGGTTTATTGCTTGCTACCGCTTCAATTGATACCATAGGCGCAATAACCATACAATCAGTAATGAATAATAAAAAATGAGCCTTCCTGAAATAAAATATTGTCCGGGCACATTGGTTGAAGGCTTTGATACATATAGCAAAACCTGCCTTAAAAGAGTTTTTAATGGCAAAAAGCTTAGCCATTTCTTACCTTACAATCCACCACACATAAGCGAACAAGACGCTGAGCAATTTTTGGAAAATCGCAAACGTATTTCCATTTCCGGTGTTCAGGAGAAACTTTCATTGATTCTTGATAAAAATAAGCTACGATTAACCAATAAAGGTGAACAAGGGAATTATATATTAAAACCCATTCCGAGAGACCTAAAAAAAGTGAATCAGGTACCGGCAAACGAGCATTTGACCATGCAAATTGCCCGACAGGTTTACGGAATTAATACTGCGGAAAATGCGCTTATTTTTTTTAAAAATGGAGAACCTGCATACATCACAAAACGATTTGATGTAAAAGATGACTCCCACCTGCCATACGGGCAGGGTACAAAATGGGGAAAGGAAGACTTTGCAACCCTTGCCGGAAAAACAGCAGAAAATGCAGGACCTGATTTCAAATATGAATACAGCTATGAGGCATTGGCAGAATTAGTTGAAAAATATATTCCTGCCTATGTTGTTGAACTGGAGAAGCTTTATGTACTCATTGTTTTTAATTACCTGTTTTCAAATGGTGACGCTCATCTGAAAAACTTCTCTATACTTGAGACGTCTAATGGAGATTATATGTTAAGCCCTGCTTATGATCTGGTGAATACAAGAATTCATGTTGATGATACTGATTTTGCGTTGGACAATGGATTATTTAAAGACGGTTTCGAATCGGAAGAAATGAAAAAAAACAGGCATACAGGGCTGGAAGATTTCTATGAGTTTGCAAAAAGATTAGGAATTAAAGACAAAAGGCGGGATAAGATACTCGAACCATTTTTAGTAAAACAAACTATAGTAGAAGAGTTAATCGGAAGGTCTTTTTTGAATAATCAAACGAAAAGGGCGTATCTATTACATTATCAAACCAGAAGAAATCAATTGACATAATAAATCTAAACTCTAAACTCATAATTCTTAAATCTCAATTCTCAATTTCTACCATTAGAATAAGACTCCTCTGAAATTACTTCACCAAATTCATAAGTGATCACTTTTTGCAAGCTTCCGTCATTATTCCACCAACGCTCTTTGCCATCTTTTACATTATCAACATAATTAATCTCTCTTTTAAGTTGCCCGTTAGAGTACCAGGCTTTTTGTTTGCCTGTTCCTTTATGAAAATTTGCAGAACCTATAACCTTATCATTTAAATCATAATAATACCATAATCCGTCAAACTTGCCCTTATAATACGAACCTTCAATTTGAAGTTTACCAATAGGATGCCATTCTTTATAACTGCCATGCAAAGTGTCATTAACATAGTTTTCCTCTAATATTTTTTTTCCCGATATATACCATTCTGTAGAAGTTCCGTTTAGCATATTGTTTAAGTAATTAGCTTCGTGTTGTTTAACTCCGCTATCAAACCACCTGATTGTCAAACCATTTAAAATATTATCTTTATAATTAGATTCCAATTGCTTTTCCCCGTTTTCATACCACCAAACAGCTTTACCATCAATTTTTCCTTTCTTGTACAGTATTTCCGATTTTTTATTTCCGTTCTCCCAATAATTTATCTTTTTCTTATTACAACTGCTAATAAGAAAAATTAACGGGATAGAAATAAAAATAATTAAATGTGTTTTTCCGGTCATTTTTTTTATATTAACTAGTGCTTGTCCATAAAGTCAAAGATTTTCATAAATGAAGCACCAAATAACAAATTTCAAATAACAAATAATATCCAAATATCAATAATCAAATATTCAAAACAGCTTTGAATATTGTTCCGAAAGCTTTCGGAATCGGTCATTGAGATTT
>JAUWKH010000311.1 GCA_030614305.1 Bacteroidota bacterium | reverse complement strand
TATCCATTATCAATTACCTTTAAATAATTCTCTATTGCATCGTTATAAAGCCCTTCGGAATATTCCTTATTGGCTCTATATATTAATGAGTCATTAGGAATAGCCATCAGATTTAATGCTAATATTAAAGCAATTATTATTAAGATGTATATTTTCATACTTTTTAAAATTAACGATCTATTTATTACCTTACAATTCAAATTCTATCATACATATTTTGATAGAAAATTACAAAAGACAAATAACAAAAAACAAATAAATCTCAATAAATCAATGACCAAAAAAAGTGTTCCGCAACTCTCAATCCGCCACTATTCAATCATTCAATCATTCACTCATTCAATCATTCAATCATTCAATCATTCATTCACTCAATCAATCAATCATTCAACAATCTACCTCAGCTCCCTTTCAATCTTACTGATAATTTCAAGGGCTTCCCTGTATATTTTATCCATAGCTGATGAACTATCACCGGGAGCAAATCGTGCAAACTCACAATTATTAAGTGTATCAATAAATTGCCTTATAATTTCTTCGTTCACTTTTTTCTTTAACAATGCCTCGTTCACCGAATCCATTGAAAGTTCTGCTTGAGGTATATTGAATTTATCGCTCAAATAACCCCATAGCGCCTGTGAAATTTCAATATAAAATTCTTCTTTACTGCCGGATTTCAGAAAGGCATGAGCTTTTTTAAGATTTTTACGTGCAACTTTTGTGGCTTTTTTATTTTTCATTAAAGAAATGTTGTTTCTCTTTTTCGTTTGATTCTTCCATATAATTATCAATAAAATAAAAAATACAAAAGGAATTATCATAAAAAGATAAAAAGCTGTTGAGCCAAAAAAGTAAACATTAATTTTTTGCAAATTCAGAATATTGCTTTTAATATGCCTGACATCGCTACCAATATATTTTATATCTTCCTGATTTACTCCTGTATATGAAATATCCGCTAAAGTTCCGGAGCCTTTTTCAACATTAATAGTATAATCGGGTGTTGTTTTAGTTATGTATTGTTGTTTATTTATATCAAAATAAGAAAAATATACAGATTTAATATTAAACTCACCCGGATTACGCGGAATAAGAAGATATTCAAAAGTACACGAACCTGACACCCCTAAAGGAGAAGTTTTAATTCTGTTTGAAATTTTCGGATCATAAACCTCAAAATCAGGAGGGAAACTCACATTAAGCTTATTAATCAGTTCAATATTCCCTTCTCCTGAAATTGTGTATTTTAAAGTTATAGCTTCATTTGTTTTTAATTCAGTATGGTCAATACTTGATTTAAATATAAAATTTCCGACTGCTCCACTGAAATTTGCCGGTTTATTTTTAACAGGTAAAGATTTTACATTAATGGTTAATGGATTTGATTTAAGACTTTTTTCAACATTTTGATATGAACGGTTAAAAAAAGGATCATTAAAAAAACTATCAAAAAACGGATCTGAGGTTCTTCTACTTGTTCTTTGTTTTCTGATTTGTGCAATACATTCCAACTCCATCGGGTCAATTTCAAGTTTAGCTGTTTTTTGAGGAAACAAAGCAATTTTTCTTATATCAGCAGTAATGTATTCTTCGCCGTTAATAATTTCGGTTGATTGTTTTAAACGCTCGTTATCATCCAATAAATTTTTTGACCAGAATCCAGAAAAAGATGACAACTTATCTATTGAAATCTGTGCAATCGGGACTTTGGTATATATTTTATATGTAACAATTACCTGCTCGCCTATAAACGGATTTGTTTTATTGGCTGTTGCTTTTAAAAATATATCTTTTGTTTCTGAGTGTGTTTGCGACTGAACCTGCTGTCCCTTTTGCCCTGCATTATTTTGTCGTGAAACGTTTGTGTTGGTTCCGGACTTTACAACCTTAATCGTTAAAGCATTTGACCTGTAGTATTTATCACCTGCCTTAACTGAAGCAGGAGATATTGTAAGTGATCCTTCTTTTATTGCTCTGAGATAATATGTAAAAGTATTTGTAACCGATTGTGTCATCTTACCGTTGATAACCTGAATACTGGAACTTGAAGAAGTATTCGGGCCGGATAACACAAAAAAATCATTTAAAGCAGGGCCGCGAAAATTTATTCCCTGAGCATTCAATGTGTATGTCAATTGAAATTGCTCACCTACTTCAACAACCTTTCGTGTTGAAGCTAAGAACTTAACTTCATCAGCCAATACTGATTTTGAAAAGAAAATTAAAAAAAGTATAAATATTTTAATAAATACTTTCATAAATTTATCAGATATTAAATCAAACGCAAAATTATACAATTTCTGATTATAAAGTTCTAGTGTAATATATTGTATTTTCTATTGTTTTAAATTTCTTCTAAACTTCTAACAATAAGGCTAAGGCTGAGGCTAAGGCTAAGGTTAAGATAAATAAAATTCAAAACTTGTCCGTAGGATAATATTCAAATTACAAGTTCCAATTACCAGTCTTTCTCTGTTTTTCTGCCTTTTACACTTTTAGCTTTTTCTTTTTTCAGTTTTTCCAGAGTCTTTTTTTCATCATTTTTTAATGCTTCAAGCATTCTTTCGGCATCTTCCTTAGAAATTTGTTT
>JAUWKH010000129.1 GCA_030614305.1 Bacteroidota bacterium | reverse complement strand
TAATATATTTAATTGCGCTTTCATTTGCAATTAACAAAATTAAATAAAAATTATGGTTCTGTGTTGAATACTGCGGATTTAATAAAGACAAAAGATATCCATCCATACGGATTTGCTTCGCTTCATACAGACTCCCATTTGTCGAAAGTCTAAAGTGAAGCGAAGCAAACGACACGAAGTTAGCCCGCATGGGCCCATATGGGATAAAATTTTTTTTTCCTAATTTAAAATGAATATTTTCAATAAAACATTGATAATACGCATAAAAAATCGTTTTTTTGTAAAATATTTTAAAATCCTGATATAAAAATATGAAAAGGACAAAAATCAATGATTTATTAAAATCGGAAGATTACGGTAAAAAAGTAAACGTGAAAGGCTGGGTACGGACAAAACGCAGCAGTAAAAATATAGCATTTATAGCTTTAAATGATGGCTCATGTTTAAATAATATTCAAATAGTTGTTGATTTAAATAATTTTGAAAAAAAAGTATTAGATAAAATCAATACCGGGGCTGCTATTTCTGTTGATGGTGAATTAATTAAATCGCAAGGTGCAGGACAAAAGGTTGAGCTAACTGCAAAAACTATTGAAGTTTTAGGTGAAGCCGATCCTGATAAATATCCATTACAAGCCAAAAAACACTCTTTGGAATTTTTGCGTGAAAAAGCACACCTGCGGTTTCGCACTAATACTTTTGGTGCGATTACAAGAGTCAGGCATGCAATGATATTTGCAATTCATAAATTTTTTAACGACAGAGGATTTTATAATATTCACACTCCGATAATCACAGGTTCGGATGCCGAAGGTGCAGGCGAAATGTTCAGAGTGTCAATTTTTGATGCTAAAAATCCTCCTCTGACCGAAGACGGAAAAGTTGATTTTAAAAAAGATTTCTTTGGTAAAGAAACAAATCTTACTGTTTCCGGTCAATTGGAAGCCGAATTGGCAGCTCTTGCATTAACTCAGGTTTATACTTTCGGACCTACTTTCAGGGCAGAAAATTCAAACACTTCGCGGCATCTTGCCGAATTCTGGATGATTGAACCTGAAGTAGCTTTCGCAGATATAAACGACAATATGGACTTAGCCGAAGATATGTTAAAATATCTCGTTCAATATGCCTTGGATAACTGCGACGAAGATCTTGTTTTCCTGAGCAAACGCCTGATTGACGAAGAAAAAAACAAAAAACAGGAAGAACGCTCAATGGAACTGATTGAAAAATTAAAATTTGTACTTGAAAATGACTTTGAAAGAATAACATATACCGAAGCAATAAATATTCTTAAAAATTCAAAACCAAACAAAAAGAATAAATTTCAATATCCCATTGATAACTGGGGTATTGACCTGCAATCGGAACATGAACGGTATTTAGTTGAAAAACATTATAAAAAGCCGGTTATGATAACAGATTATCCAAAAAAGATAAAAGCGTTTTACATGAAACAAAATGATGATGGAAAAACAGTGAAAGCTTTAGATGTTCTGTTCCCGCAAATTGGTGAAATTATTGGCGGTTCGCAAAGAGAAGAAGAATATGATAAATTGCATAAACGAATAAAAGAACTGAATATTCCGGAAAAAACATTATGGTGGTACCTTGAAACGCGGCAATTCGGTACTGTTCCACATAGCGGATTCGGACTTGGTTTTGAACGATTAATGCTGTTTATAACCGGAATGGGTAATATCAGAGATGTTATACCATTCCCGAGATTCCCGCAAAATGCGGAATTCTGATGAGAGCTGAAGATTAATAAAATGTTATATGTTATTAGTTCAATAAACTAAAGTCAACTATATTCAGACAAGTACAACATCTTGTAATTTTTAACGTATAACTATAAAAATATTTAACTAATTATAATGTCAAATTTTCACATAAGGTGGCTTAATTTTGAAAATTATTTAGCATGTTAAGTCAAAAATTACAACAGAAGCTACTTCAAAAATTATCTCCCCAGCAGATTCTTTTAATGAAACTGCTGCAAATACCTACTATTGCCCTTGAACAAAGAATTAAACAGGAAATTGAAGAAAACCCGGCACTTGAAGATCCTGATGAACAGGAAGAAGTAGACAACGAAGAACTCAAAGATGAAATCAGTGAGGATGAAAACGAAATATCCGAAGAATACGACGAAAAAGATGATGAGTTTGACCTGAATGATTATATTAATGATGATGATATTCCTTCATATAAATTAAATACTAACAATACAAATCCTGACGAAGACAGAAAAGAAATCCCATTTTCTTCCGGTATTAGCTTTCATGAAATGCTGATTTCACAATTAGGTTTGCGTGTTCTTAGCGAAAGTGAATATTTAATAGGTTTAAATATCATCGGTAATCTGGATGATGCAGGTTATCTTAGCAGAAATTTAGATGCTATGGTTGATGACCTGGCATTTACCCAAAATATCACAATAAATACAGAAGAAATCCAGAATGTTTTAAAAATTATTCAGGAATTTGATCCGGCAGGTGTTGGAGCAAGAAATCTGCAGGAATGCCTCCTATTACAATTACAAAGAAAAGATAATAATGATAAGGCAATTAAGCTCGCAATTCATATCATTGAACGATATTTTAGTGAATTTACAAAAAAACACTATGATAAAATAATTAAAAAGGCCAACATAACCGAAGATGAACTAAAAGCAGCAATAACCGAAATTCTTAAACTTAATCCTAAACCCGGTAATTCACTCAGCGAAACATCTAAAACAAATCAATACATCTTACCTGACTTTATAATTTATAATAACGACGGGATTTTGGAATTATCCCTGAACACTAAAAACACACCTGAATTACGATTAAATCGCTCTTACCTTAACATGCTTGAAGCATATTCGGAAAATAAAAAAAACAAAAAAAATAAAGATGCGTTTATGTTTGTAAAGCAAAAAATTGATTCTGCCAAGTGGTTTATTGATGCCATAAGACAAAGACAAAATACACTTTACATCACCATGAAAGCTATTATGGATTATCAGGAAGAATACTTTTTAACCGGTGATGAGATCAGGTTAAAACCAATGATACTGAAAGATATTGCAGAAATTGTCAACCTTGATATATCAACAGTTTCGAGGGTGGCTAACAGCAAATATGTACAAACTCCCTTTGGAACTTTTTTACTGAAAACTTTCTTTTCAGAATCAATGCAGAAAGAAAATGGCGAAGAAGTTTCAACAAGAGAGATTAAAAAAATATTATCGGATTGTATTAATATTGAAAATAAAAATAAACCTCTAACCGATGAGCTTCTTACAGGCATCCTTAAAGAAAAAGGATATAATATTGCCCGCCGTACTGTTGCCAAATACCGCGAACAACTTAATATCCCCGTAGCCCGCCTTAGAAAACAACTTTAATCAAAAAACCAAATCCAAACCATAAATTTAAAATCAAATTTTCATGGAGACTAAAATTGCTAAAATACTTTCATTAGTTTTTTTCCCTTTACTAATACCAACTTATACATTATTAATAATTTTTAATATGAATGTTTATTTTTCAATGATAATACCCCAACTTGCAAAGTTGCAGATTTTAGGAATGGTCTTTCTGATAACTTTTATTTTTCCGCTTTTTATGATGATATTGTTTCAAAGGATAGGAATAATAAAGTCACTATATATGAAAACTAAAGAAGAAAGAACTTTGCCATATTTAATGACAATAATTTTTTATTACTTAGCATATTATTTGCTAAAGCAATTACAAATATCCCCAATTTTTTATTACTTTATTTTAGGGGCAACTTTTCTAATAATAATAACATTGATTATAAATTTTTTCTGGAAAATAAGCATTCATATGATAGGTATCGGCGGCATGCTTGGCACTTTGATAGGATTATCATTTTTATGGATGATAGATATTCCTTTTCTGATAATTTTACTGGTATTATGTTCAGGTATAACCGGCTATGCCAGATTAAAACTCAACGCCCATAATCCTGCCCAGATTTATTCGGGTTTTCTTTTGGGTACTTCGTTTATGTTATTTCTATTTCTTGTTATAGGATATTACTAAAAAGGCATTAATGATATTCCAACAGAAATTGGATACATATCAGGTCCTTTACCTGCTTTAAATAAATATGATAATGAATAATATGCAGTAATGTTAAACCAACGATAGCCAATTCTTACTGTCGGACCGTATCTGAACAATTCCAAATATTTAACATTTGTGGATTTTTGCTTTACCTTATCTTTATTACCTGAAAAATCATCGCCTTTATATTTTGAATGTACGTTTAGTAAATATCCTACTTTAAAGCCGAGGGCAGCTCTGAATTTACTTTTAGTCTTCAATCTGAATTCTATCGGAATATCAAGATAAGTGATAGCAAGTTTGCTTTTTTTATAACTTATTGAATCAGTTATTTTTATAAATGTTGTTTCACCATCTATTTCTTCAGGCAGAGAATTTCCATACATGTTGTGTGAACAAATTCCTAAACCAAAGGCAAAACTTAAATTACTGCTTCCAAACTGGTAATTATACGTACCAAAAACATTTATACCTCTATTGATAGCATAAAGTGATAAACCATCGGGTGTGTTTTGCCATATATCAGTAAAAATATCAATACCTGTACTGAATTTTCTTTTTGTGCTTTCATTTACAACTTGCGAGTAACTGCTCGTTATTATAAATAATCCCAGCAGAAGAATAAGTAATTTTTTCATAGTTAAGCTGATTTTTGTTTATTTGGCAAATATACGATTTAATTTATTCTGTTATTTGTGAATATTAATGAAAAAGCAGGATTAAAATTTCAAAAGTTCATTTATAAATTATTATTCGTTTCTTGACTCTTTGATTTTGAAATGACTTTTCTTTCATCTAATAAGCGATTTATTTCTTCTTCCGAAAGTTTAGGATTCTTAAGTAATTCATCAACTTTTTCAATGTCATTAATTATTTCCTGTTTTTCTTCAATGTGTTCAACTTCACCAAGTTCTTCTTTTAGTCTTTTAACAAGGTCAGCAATAATAACTCGTATGGGTTCGCCAAATTGGCTTAACAATTCGTCAGAAAGCCTGTCTTTCATCATTTCATAATTGTTCAAAAACATATCAAAATTTTGATACATCATTTTATCTATTCCAGGAATATCATTAACTGATGTCCTGTCTTTGAGTTTTTTGAAAAGTTTTATCAACTGATCAAGATTTTGCTTAAATGATTTTACATCCTCATCCATAACATAAATTTTTAGAGAATAAAATTAATATAAAAATCATAACGATTTAATATTTGAATAATTTTATTTACTTTTAGAAACTTTTTCTTATTCATTAAACCAAACAAATATTGATATGGAAGAACAAACAAAAAAAACAGAAAAACCTGCTCCTCCACTAACAGGTATTTATATAAGACATTTTAAAATAAAACTATTTATTTCTTTTATACTTGGTGCAGCATTGACTATCCTGATTATTTTATCCATTTTTCCTGTTGACAATGATAAACTTGACCTTTCTGAAAAAGATTT
>JAUWKH010000408.1 GCA_030614305.1 Bacteroidota bacterium | reverse complement strand
TTCGTATGAAACATAGTGATTTCCTTAAAAAATATTACTTATTTAACCATACTAATATTTGATCATTACTTTGTGTAAAGTATTTTGTGAACTATATTGAAAGGTTTTTAGAGTGAACTCATATATATATTTCAAAAATAAATTTTCTGTATTATTAATTACTATTCCACAATGACCTGATCCCTTACAATTATAGACATTTAGATTTTCCAGTACTATATTATTATTATATCTAATTTTTATTCCTCCATAAGTTCTTGATAATCCATTTGTAATTGTTAGGTTTTTAATTAAATAATCTTTTTCAAGATCTTCAGCGTTTATCAAGTAAGATAAATAATCACCATCTAAAACTGTATTTTCCCTGCTTTCACCCATAAGGTTCACATAACTTCTTAAATTTAATGGGAATTTTTCGTCATTATTACTCGGAGAATATACCCCATCTGCAATATGAATTGTATTAGGATGCAGACTGTCAGAAGCGATTTTGGTAAGTGCAAAAGCTATCATCCGCAAGGGTTCTTCCGGAGTTAAACCACTGTTATTATTATCTCCATCAGGATTTACATATAGATCTTGATTAATAGGTTCAATTTTAGCATTTGAAATATTTAGTGTAATATCATTTACTGGATAACCATATATATCAATAGAGGTAATAAAATATGAATCAGGATTCATTACAGTAAAAGTGTCAACTACTATTGTAGCAGGGGGACATGCCCATGTTTTATGAAAATCACATCCTTTTCCACTGTAATTAAGATATATATTACAAAGCATTTCTGTATTAAAGTTAATTGAGGAACCTTCAGTTAGAATAATTCCACCCCCACAATTAAATGCATGATTATTAAATATTGTTACTCCTGCGAGTAAGATCTGTGCATTAAAGCAGAAAACACCACCACCAGATCTGGCTGTATTATTTTTTATTATGCATTTTTTTATTTTAGGATTGGAATCCATTATACCAATACCGCCTGCATAGTTACCAGTTCCAATAAGTAATGAGCCCAATCCATTCTGTATTGTGAAACCACATAAAATAGTATTTTCATTTTCACCTGAAACAATTTGAACCACACTCCCGTTTTGGTTGCCGTCAATTATAGTTTGATGGATAAAGGAATCTGCTTCTGTTATAATGTATAAACTGGCAACTGTTATGTTTTTTCCAATAAAGTTTATGTTTTCATAATATATTCCTGGATAGACGAGAACGGTATCACCATCTATGGCTGCGTTTATGCCTTCCTGTATTGTGGTATAATTTCCTGTTCCTGTTGTATCTACGATAATAGTATCTGATAAAACTAAGGAAGATGAGAAAAATGAGAAAATAAAAACTAATGAAAGTATTGTTTTTTTCTTCATTTTTTTCCTATGTAACGTGAATATAATCTTTAGCTTCATAACACACTGTACAACTCACGCATAGGTTACATTTTAAACCGGGCGCATAGGTAACAACATTTTTCTTTTCTCATCGCCAAAATAATCTTGAGACGGCATTTCGTACGAAATGCAGTCTCAAGATTTTGAATGG
>JAUWKH010000369.1 GCA_030614305.1 Bacteroidota bacterium | reverse complement strand
TTATCAAGGTATTTTTCATTAAGAGTTTGTTTCAGTCCTTGCATATAATTTTGATTATGCATGTCCGTACCGAGAAATTCTATCATATTGTTATTAATAAGTTTTTCGGCAATTTTCTTAACAGGAAAAGTATAATAGCCACCTAAAGAAATAATGTTTAGCTGGAAAAACACTCCTCTGTCTTTTAAATCTTCAAACTTTTTAAAGTTGTCAAACCAGTATGAATACCTTTCGGGATGGGCAAGAATAACTTTATAACCGGCTATTTGCAAATCAAAAATATAAGAAAGCAAATTAGGATGAGGACTAAAAAACGAAAGCTCAATCAAAATATAATTTTCGCCAAAGGTGAGTAAATTACCTGATTTTAACTTTTCTTCAAATTTGTCATCAATAAGATATTCGGCCGCTGCTTCAATTTTAATTTGTATTTCCTCATTTTTCAGAGTAGCACGTACTTCTTCGAGACCTACTAAGATTATTTCGGGTGTACTAATAAAAAATTCACCCTGAATATGTGGGGTTATGATTAACTTTTTATATCCCAGCTTTTCGAGTTCCCTTATAAGTTCAATTGATTCTTCAATGGTTTGAGCACCATCATCAATTCCGGGAATAAGATGTGAATGCATATCCGTCCCTAAAACCGATAAATCAATTGGATTACTTGATTTGTTTGAAAAGATGTTTTTAAAGAGGTTCATTAAAGTGCTGTTGTTTTCCAGTAGGACTATTTTATCTTTTTCTTTAATTTTATTGGATTTTGCCTTGTATCGAAAACTGTATTAATAATTACTTCGTTACTTATTTCCTTGTAAATAATCTTGTAATTATCTTGCACTAAATATCTGTATTTGTATTTACGATTTCTTAGCAATGGTTCAATCTGGCCTGTCTTCGTATATCCTTTTTCTAATAAGTCTATTCGGTCAATAATTCTATTTATTTGTCTTTCAGCAACAACTAATGAAAATTTGGAAAGATAATCATATATTTTTTGAAGATCATTTCTCGCAGGTTTTGTCCAAACTACATTTATTTTTCGTTTATCCACGATTTTATTTCGTTTTTTAAATCTTTATGTGAAATAATGTCTCCTTTCAGATAAGCTTGTTCTGATTCTTCAATTTTTGCGAAAAATTTTTCCAATGTCATTGGTTCTATGTTACCTTTATATGATTTTGATAACAATTCATTTATCTTTTCAATTATATTAATATCCTGAATATTAATTAATTGTTGGATGATATTTATTTTTTCAGCCTGTAAGTTCATAATTCTATTTTTTTACAAAGTTACAAAAATTATTTAAATAGTTTAAAAACATCCTTATATTGAAACAAACGACTCCGCAAGCTCCCTCATCAATCACCGTTTTACATACTGCTTTTCATAATATTTAAGATAATCACCTGAGGTAACATTTTTCAGCCATTCCTCATTTTCAAGATACCAGTCAATGGTTTTTTCTATGCCTTCTTCAAACTGCAATGATGGTTTCCAGCCCAGTTCTTTTTGTAATTTTGACGAATCAATGGCATAACGAAGGTCGTGCCCGGCACGGTCTTTAACAAAAGTTATAAGATTTTCTGATGTTCCCTCTTTACGTTCGAGCTTTTTATCCATGATCTTACAGATAACTTTGATCAAATCAATATTTTTCCATTCATTGTGTCCGCCGATATTATATGTTTCACCATCTTTTCCATTGTGGAAAATAATATCAATTGCTTCTGCATGGTCCTCAACATACAGCCAGTCTCTTATATTTTCGCCCTTTCCATAAACCGGCAGAGGTTTATTGTTTCGTATATTGTTGATAAACAATGGAATTAATTTTTCGGGAAACTGGTAACTACCATAATTATTTGAGCAATTTGAAATAACTATCGGCAATCCGAAAGTGTCGTGATAAGCTCTAACAAGATGGTCGGAACTTGCTTTTGAAGCAGAATAAG
>JAUWKH010000363.1 GCA_030614305.1 Bacteroidota bacterium | reverse complement strand
CATAAATTATTTTTACTTCACAAACAGTCGTATATTGCCATCCCTGTGGTATTATTTCGGTTAGTTTTAAAAATATATCTTTAATATCTAATTTATTATCTTTAAGTAATTCTTCTACCTGATATATGCAATTTAATTCCTTAACTCTTTCTTGTAATTTTGTAAGCACTATATTCATTTTTTTATATTTAATATTTTCCCCGTGAATTATTAATCATAGGTAATTACCGAAATTCTTTTTTTGCCATCCATTCTTACTTTTAAAGGTTTTGCAAATCTAACATGTTTAAAATAATTTGTTTTGTTTATTATTTCCTGTTTTTTTAAAACATCCCAATCAATATAACTTTTTGATAATTCGGGCTGAACAGAAAAATACCCAACATTCATTGAAGTAACATTATGGAAAAAATGAGAACCTGATGATGCATCCAGTGGGTATCCTTCAAGACTTGTTTCAATAATAATTTTTGCATTTGAAATTTGAGGCCAATTTACGGGGATACCTATCCATTTATCACGAGTGCCCCATCTTCCGGGTCCTATCAATATATATTTTTTATTTTGTTTTATCATTTGAGCATTCAGGGCTTCTATTTCTCTTGCCATTTCTTCGGTTTCACTCTTATCAAATAAATCCCTGTCAACATAAATTACATCATAAATATCCTTAATAATACCATTTCCCATTCCTTTTTCGGAATAAAGCAGAATGCTATCTTTATTTATTTTTTCCATATTAATATTATAATCCTGTGCACTTCCTAATAACGGCTTAATCTGTAACAAATAAAATGATGCTTTATTTTGACTATCTTTATTTAAATCAACAGCAAACTCAATCTCAACCGCTGAGCCAAGTGCTTCTTTAACAATATCCAATACTATTTCAATTGTTTTGGCAAGAGGAATATAATTATACTTTAAAATATTTACAAAATTAATTATTCTTGGTCCGGGTTTATTTATTCCAGGATAAATTACGTTATTACCAGGATCATAAACTGAGGCACAATGACGAAGTGTTCCTTGTTTTTCAGCAATATCAATATCTGATCGTGCCAGGCCGGCTTTATCTCCTTCCAGTAAATTAACATTTTTCTTATTCAAATCAACAGCAAAAAACTGAACCTGTGAATTTTTATACTGGTCTTTTGGTGAATTAATTTCAGTTGCAGGATATTTTGGTGAAAATCTGTATGCTTTTTCACCTTCAACAACATATTTTCCAAGCCCGAGGGCAGCAACTGCAAAACCTTCTTCTGGTTTCATGTGTGCAAACGGGTAATAATTATACGACTGTGCAACACCGCTAATGTGAGGATAAAATAAATTATCATATTTATTACCAACAACTTCCTGAATTATCACTGCCATTTTTTCCTCTTCAATTTTATAATTTATTGCCTGAATATACCCGCGTGCAATAGGAGAATATATTGATGCAAAAACCAGTTTAATTGCATCCATAACCTGCTCAAGCCTTACTTTTATATCAGGGTGATTGTTGGGCAATAAATAAGTTTCAAAGATACCGGCAAACGGTTGCATTAATGAATCTTCAAATAAGCCGGAAGAACGTATAGCTATTGGTTTTTTTATTTTATGAAGTAAAATTTTCAGTCTTTTAACTAAAGTATCTGTTAATTTACCATTTAAAAATATATGTTTGATTTTTTCATAATCCAATTCAGATAAAACTTTTTCTTGTAATTTATTTCTGATAATAAAATATTCATACTCCTCAATTCCAATTACAGATGTTTTAGGTGCACAAATATTGATATTCGGTACATGTTTTGAAAAATCATAATTATATATCAATGTATTGATAAAAGCCAGTCCCCTGCCTTTACCACCGAGCGAACCTTCTGTAAGACTAACGATATTACTTTCATCAAGAATCGCTGATTCCTCAAATGGTATGATTTTGCCTTTGTTTTGCTCATTTCTGAATCTCTGAATTATATCAATTAATATTTTTCGTATT
>JAUWKH010000204.1 GCA_030614305.1 Bacteroidota bacterium | reverse complement strand
ATAATCCACGGTTCAGGTCATTGCCTTACAAGAGGCGAAGTTTTTTTACGCAGCGGACGTATTACTGTTAAGATATTTGACAGAATAAACATAAAAGACGGAAAATTTGGCGACACCTATTTATTACAGGCAAAGTCAATGGCAAAGTTCTATCGCGAAGAATATGAAAAACTTAAACTAAAAGAAGAAACACCTGATTATTTTAGGAACAGATTAGTAAAACAATATATTTATAAAGGTCCTGTATTGGAATGGTATCTTAAAGTAAAATTAAAATTAGAAAAAAATTATTCTTTATTTAATGAACTGATTCCTGTTAAGGCAAGCATTGTTGATATTGGTTGTGGATACGGTTTTTTGCCGTATATGTTAAATTTGGTTTCAAATCAAAGACAAATCACAGGCATTGATTATGATAATTACAAAATTGATGTTGCAAGAAACATTTCACAGGATATCCACAATCTTAATTTTATTCATGCTGATATTAATGATAATGAATTACCCTTTAGCGATGTATTTATCTTAAATGATGTATTGCATTATATGCCTGAAGAAAACCAACTTGAGACTATTCGCAAATGTATTGCTAAGTTAAATGATAATGGAAAAATAATAATCAGAGATGCAGATGCTAATATTAAAAAAGGAACTTTTGTTACAAAACTCACCGAATTATTTTCAACACGTTCGGGATTTAATAAAATGGGTTATAAAAAGCTTTTTTTTGTCGAAGGAAATAAAATTACTGATTTTGTTTCAAAATATAACATGAATGTACAAATTATTGATAATACTAAATTTACTTCAAACCTGATTTATATTGTCAAAAAAAAGTAGAATAACGGTCTGAATAAACACCTGTTTTAATGGCGTTTATTTTTTGTTAGGCAAAGTTTGTTTTTGTCGATTATCAAACTAAAAGTTGAATAAATAATAGAAGCGTATTCTGTTGATCCATCATGTGTTAGGTGACAAACATCATCGAAATTGCTGCCCTTTTTGGTTAAGGAATCATTCATGTCAATAAAATATAAGTTTTCCATCTGCGAATTGTCCTTCCAATAGGCCTCAATGGCCTTGTTATGAGTCTCTATTCCCTTAACAACGTTTTCCGTGTTTCCCCAAATTTCAATCGGGCATATAAATTTTGTGTAATCCAGCTTTTTTTCTTGAAAATCAGTAAGGCTATAGCCTATCGGAACATAATAAGCAAAAGTTGGAATAACAACTACAGCATTACTTTTTGTAGCTACTTCTATAATCGCCTCATAGTTTTTGTAAAATGTACGTGATGTTTTAATGTCCCTTCCATAGTCCAACCATTCACTGTTTTCCGATTTTCCTAATGGTAACAACTTTTTATTACCGAACATTTGAGAACTTTTAATTTTCAGTGAATTGAATGCATGAGGAAAAATGGAGAATCTGCTAAACAGGTTTGTTATTGAATACACGTTATTATAAAATTCTACATGGGAATAATCATCCTTAAAAAAAGATTCGGGACAATTGTTGAATCGGACCTCATTAATACCATGATACAATAAGATAATATCATAATGTTGGTCCTTCAATAGATCATATTTAATTTTGCTGTCCAATGAGGTGTTTGCTGTTAAGGCTAAATTATCGATATTAACATCACAAGAGTATGCTGACATGAGTTTCCCCTTTAACTCTTGTTCAATCGTGCCCCAGTCAGAATGAAGTACTGAGCCTCCTAGAAATAATATATCAATTGCACCGTTATTATCATTGATCTGTTCTGACATGGCTTCTCCTATTCCAGGATAGTATTTTTCCAGGATGCAGAATGGCCTGATTAGAATCTTATATTTTTCATATTTTATTGAGTAGAATAACCTGAGCGAGAACTCGAAGAATAGTAGAAATACAAAAACAAAATATATCAAATAAAATAGATTACGTTTCCTACGATTCATTTGTTTTCAAATTTTGTCTAACGGCAGTCTGTCTAAAAAGCCTCCGTTTTATTAAAACTCAGACAAATATAAGCCGATTTAAGATCACCGGCGGTTTTGGAGCATAGCGGAATAGCCGTCAGGTGGAGCGGCTTGGTATGTCATAGTTTACTATTTCCAATAAGTTCCCTGGAACTTCGGTAAACCTTCCTTTTTTCATGTATTCACAACATATACTGTCTCCCTGTCCTATGTTCTGCGGATTTCTCATTCCCATACCAAAGACATAGCTCTGGATATAGTCCAGGAAATTGCAGTACGGTACTAACTCCTCTACATCGTGGGCATGAAAGTACTTGATCATACCGCATTCATGACATTCGAAATACCAATTAGAGAAATTGTCATCACCTTTCTTATATTTTATTATCCACCCTTCAGTATGTTCGCCAACTTTCGCGGAGTATCGATTTATATAGAACAGGAATAACCGGCTAAAGACAATCTTTCTTACAACCCAACGCAAAGCTGCTGGTATAGCATTGTGCTTTTCTTCTTCTATTTCGTATGAAATTCTTATGGTCTCTTGAATCTCTTTGCCATATTTTTTCATCGCTTTGTAAAATGCGACGAACAAAACATTTTTACAAATCAGTGTATTATAAATACTAAACTTGCCGCGAAACTTTGGTGTTTTTGGAAGTAACTGTTTATATTCATCAAGAGTTTGGCTTTCTATTTGTTCTGCCGTATCTGAACCATAGTATCGGACCAGTTTCTGCCTGTATTTCATGAAACTCTTGTTGAAGCGATTGAGTTTCTTCTGAACAGTTTTATTGTCAATACAAGAATTACTTTTCATTGAATATTACTTTTTATTAGAAATTCTAATACGTTTAATCAGTGCTTATCTGATCGATTACTTTCCGAATACTCTTTGCTGAAATTCGCAACGCTTCAATCTCTTTTTCATTGATGCTTGGTGAAATGCGTGTCAACACACCATCCTTTCCCACTATAGATGGCAAGGAAAGACAGACATCGCTAATGCCGAACTCTCCTTCCAATAATGTGGAGACCGTTAAGACTGAACGCTGATCCTTAATAATAGATTCTGCAATTTTTGTAACACACACACTCACGGCATAATAAGTAGCGCCTTTGCAGCGAATGATCTCGTAAGCTGCATTTCGCACTTTGCTATCTATTTCAGCTATTATCTCTTTCGCTTTTTCTTCGCCACCAAAATATTCTGCGCCAAGGGGCTCTAAAAGCAAACCACCGATACTGACAATACTCATAGGAATTACTTCAGAGTCACCATGTTCGCCTATCACGTAAGCATTCATATCCCGGAAATCGCATGGATCGGTCTTTTGCATTTCGACACGCAAGCGGGCTGTGTCCAGCACTGTCCCCGATCCAATAACCCGACTGCTGGGAAAGCCTGACAACTTTATGGTAAGATAGGTCAACACATCCACGGGATTAGAAACAACAATCAGGATAGAGTTCGGAGCATATTTAACAATTTTCGGGATGGCTTCATTGAAAATAGCTGCGTTACGCTGGATTAATTCCAACCTGGTTTCGCCTGGTTTCTGAGCTGCCCCGATAGTAATTATAACTATATGCGCTCCCTCACAGCACTCAAAACCACCATAAGTTATTTTAGTGGTGTTAAGTAACGGTACGCCGTGAGCGATGTCAAGGGCTTCGCCTTTTGCTTTTTCAACATTTCGGTTTATCAAGGCAATTTCGCCGGCGAGATTGTGCATCATAAGCGTAAACGCACAAGTTGCACCGACACGTCCTGCACCAACAACCGCAATTTTGGGAAGTATTCGAGTACTTATCATAGTTTTTTCTCCTTATCATAGTTTTTTTGCAAATGTAAATATTTTAATGCTTAACTGTCAAGTTTCACAAGGTTGTTTATGATAACTTGTGTTAATAATTTTCAAAGATAAAACTTTTTTTATTTTTTAGATTTAAAATTTATTTACAAATATACGCATATTTGTATTAATTCCAATACAAAAAGTTTTAGACAAATTTGGTTTTGTAAAGGAGGGTTCATTATTTTATTTTTTACCGAAATTATTTT
>JAUWKH010000306.1 GCA_030614305.1 Bacteroidota bacterium | reverse complement strand
TATGGTTTTATCAGTTTTTCGCCAAAAAGATATTCAGCAGCTCTTGTTCCATAATACGACCAACTGATAATTGTTGAGAAAGCAAACAAAAGCAAACCGCCGGCAACAATATGCCTGCCTACACTTCCGAGTCCGATATTTGAAAGCCCTCTTGTAAAACCATCAACAGTCATTGCTACCCCTTTAATACCGCTACTCCATGCTCCTGTAAGAATAATTACAAGTGCAGTAAGAGTACAAATAATAATAGTATCAATCAATGGACCAACTGAAGCCACAAGACCCTCTCTTGCAGGATATTTTGTTTTTGCTGCCGCGTGAGCAATAGCTGCCGACCCTTGCCCTGCTTCATTGGAAAAAAGTCCTCTTCTTACACCCCAGGTAATTGTAAATATAAATGCCGAACCCAGAAAACCTCCTGCAGCTGCTGTCCCGGAAAATGCATCATGAAATATCATATTAAATGCATCAGGAATTTTGTTATAAAGTATAACTATCACTGTAATTGCACTTATAATATAAGCAGCAGCCATAACCGGAACCAGTTTTGAGGTTACTTCGGCAATTCTTTTAATCCCTCCAACAATAACAAGCAATACAACAGAAGTAATAAATAAGCCTGAAATCCATGTAGGGAAATTATAATTTGTAAATAAAACATCCGTCATTGAATGTGATTGCGCCATATTACCTGTTCCTAACGAGCATAAAATTGTTGCAATAGCAAAAATTACAGCAAGCACTTTGGCAAAATATCCAAGCTTATCTTTTAAGGCAATTTCCATATAATACATTGGCCCGCCCGAGATTGAACCGTCTTTATTTACTTTCCGGAATTTTGTTGAAAGGGTACATTCGGCAAATTTGAGGATCATTCCAAGAAAGCCTGTTACCCACATCCAGAATATTGCACCCGGACCGCCAAAATATATTGCTAAAGCCACACCTACAATATTTCCGGTTCCTATAGTTGCTGATAAAGCTGTGGTTAATGCACGAAAGTGATTAATGTCGCCTGTATCGCTCTTCCTGTCATATTTACCGCTAATAATTCTGAATGAATGCCCGAGCCTGGTTATCTGAAGGAACTTAAATCTGATTGTAAAATAAATACCGGTTGGTATCAATAAAACCAACAGAAGATAAACACCGATATTATCATTATAGCTTACTATTAAGTTATCAACTGAATTTAAAAATTTTTCCATTAATAAAAATCAATTCTGCAATAAAACGCCAAATATAAACAAATCTTAAAAACTTATAGTTTCCTATTTAAATTTATTATTACAATCTTAAAATTTCCTGACAATTTTTTATTTACGGTATTAATTAAAACAGACTATTTGGGATTACGAATTACGATTTTAGATTTATGATTTTAGATTTAAGATTTAAGGATTACAATTTACGAATTGGTTTGACTTACAATTTAATAAAAGAAATTATTAATGCGATTCAAGGATTAAAATTTTATTAAACCACGAAGTCACACAAAGTATATCACTAAGTGTCACAAAGAAAATATTTAATTATCATGAATATAGAAAATATTTTTAAAACGGTTTTAGATTGTTCTTTTAAGATTCATACAGCATTAGGCCCTGGCTTACTTGAAAGTGCTTATGAAGAGTGCCTGTTTTATGAACTTCTGCAATCAGGCTTAAACGTGGAAAAGCAAATACCATTACCACTAATTTATAAAGAAGTAAAACTTAATGTCGGTTACAGAGTTGATTTATTGATAAAAAACAAAGTGATTGCTGAGATAAAATCTGTTGAATCATTAGCTGATATACATATGGCTCAAATACTCACTTATTTGAAGCTTTCGGGATGTAAGTTAGGCTTATTGGCAAACTTTAATGTAAGACATTTGAAAGACGGTATTAAACGTGTAATTCTTTAGTACTTAGTGTGCCTTTGTGCTATCCTTTGTGCATCCTTAGTGGTAAAAAAAAGCCAATTTCAACCACGAAGTCACACAAAGTATATCACTAACAATCCAATCATTTATTATTTTATGATGAAAAATATTATCAAACAATATTTTAACTTTAATAAAAGAGAAAGAAGTGGAATATTTATTTTAATTTTTATAATTCTTATACTGATAATAATAAATTATCTGCTTCCGCTTTTTTCTCAAAACAAACAAGTTGATTTTTCTGAATTTGATAAAGAAATAACAAAATTTGAAACTTCACAGAAAGCCATACAGGACTCAATAAAAAAAGTATATTCTCGAAAAACATTTAATAACAAAAAACAGAAAAAAATAATCTCTGAAAAAAAATTATCCCCCTTTAAATTTAACCCTAATGGTCTTTCAATTGAAAAATGGAAAGAACTCGGCTTAACGGAAAATCAGATTAAAGTAATTAAAAATTACGAAAAAAGAGGAGGCAAATTTTACAAAAAAGAAGATTTAAAAAAGATTTACTCAATCAGTAAAAAAGAATATAAAATTCTGGAGCCGTTTATTGTGATCCCGGAAATTAAAAAAAGCAAACCCGAACCTGAACCAAAAAAAAGCAAACAAAAATCAAAATATAATCCCGCCTATAAAACCAAACCTTTAATTATTGAATTAAACTCAGTTGACTCAATACAGCTTATTAAATTACCCGGCATAGGTCCTGTATTTTCACAACGAATAATAAAATACAGGGATTTATTAGGTGGCTTTATTT
>JAUWKH010000262.1 GCA_030614305.1 Bacteroidota bacterium | reverse complement strand
TATTAGACAGAAATATTAAACAAAAAGTTACAATGCTGGGAAAATTTTATGTAATAAAAAAAGCTCCACCGAAGCGGAGCTAAAGTACTTTTTGTACTACGGCATTTAGCCTTATTGTGATAAGATTATAAATGGATTATAAATCACACAACAATATGTCTAAAAAATTTCAAGAAAAATATCGCATACATTCAACACGTTTAAAAAATTGGGATTATTCTGCTGAAGGCAGTTATTTTATTACCATTTGCACACAAAACAGGGAACATTATTTTGGTATAATCAATAACGAAAAAATGCAATTATCTGAAATCGGTAAAGTTGTTTATTCATTTTGGCCTGAAATGATAAATACATATAACAACCTGATAATTGACGATTATATTGTTATGCCCAATCATATTCATTTGATATTGTTTATTGATTACAAATCATATAATATAGACAATCCGAATTGTAGAGACACGCCGCGGCGTGTCTCTACTAAAATAAACCTCGTAGGTCTTTTCGCACATTGATTATTTATTTTTTCAAATGCTTTGCAAGGAATTTTTCCATTGCCCTGTAAAAATCAAATCTGTTTTCTTCGTTTCTGAATCCGTGTCCTTCGTTATCTTTAACCATATATTCAACATCAATGCCACGTTTTTTTAATGCTGCAACAATCTGGTCAGACTCATTGATATTTACCCTGGGGTCGTTTGCACCTTGTGCAACAAACAATGGAGCCATAATTTTGTGTGCATTCAGTGCAGGAGAGGTTGCAGCAAACTGAATACTGTCGGTTACAGGATCACCAACCATTTCGTACATCATATCCAATAATGGTTTCCAGTAAGGCGGAATGGTTTTCAAAAAAGTAAATAAATTTGAAACACCAACATAATCAACGCCGGCAGCATAAAGGGTTGGGTTTACAACTAAGCCTTGCAATGTTGCATAACCGCCATAGCTTCCACCATAGATGGCAATCTTATCAGGGTCGGCAATTCCTTTTTCTATCAGCCAATTAACACCATCGGTAATATCGTTTTGCATTGTAAGTCCCCATTGTTTGAAGGATGATTCCCAGAATTTTTTACCATAGCCTGTTGAGCCACGGAAATTCATTTGCAATACAGCATAACCTCTGTTAGCGAGAAACTGAACTTCAGGATTAAATCCCCATGAATCCCTGTGCCAAGGACCTCCGTGAGGATTTATTATAACAGGTAAATTTTTAGGTTCAACACCTTTGGGTAATGTTAAATATCCGTCAATCACAGAACCGTCTCTTGCAGTATAGCTGACAGGTTTCATAACAGCCATATCATCTTCATTTATCCATGGGCTTATTTCATGAATTTTTTCAATTTTGTCAGTATTTTTATCATATAAATAATAAGTGCCTAACGAACGGTCGCTGCTTGTCCTTATAATAAATTTATCTTCATTTTTAGTATAATCGGTAATGCCGATTTCATACTGACCAAGATCTTTTTTTAATCTTTCAAGTAGTTGTTTAAAATCATTATCAAAGTATTCCCTTTCCATTTTCCATGAAGTATAATAAGCTGCCCAGAGCTTTTTATATTTTCTTGAATACGACATTCTTGATACATCATAAACAGGATTTTCGTAAAGAATTTCAAGCTCTTTGCCGTTTGTTATGTCAAAAATTACAGCAGCACTTTTATCCCTGCCAAGATTTGATGTTGCATAAATATTTTTATTGTCAAACGTAAAAAAGTTAAGGTTTACCTGCTCTTTAAAATTAGTAGTTAAAACAGGTTTGAATTCGTCTTCTTCTGTTTCACGATACTGGATTTGCGTATTTATACCGTCAACTATTGCATAGGCAACTCTTAATTTGCCGGCATGGTCAGTCATCCATCCCTGGATATTTCCGGGGTTTTCCGCCAGCATTGTCATTTCGCCGGTTTTAATGTTCAGACGATATGGATCAAATACTGTTGCATCTCTTTTGTTCAGCCGAATTATTACTTCATCCGGTATATCTTCCAAAGCATCAATAATTTGAGTTCTGACATCTTCAAAGCATGTAAGGCATTTAAGGTTTTTTCCGTTATAATCAACGCCATACAATGCAAAATTCTCATCACCGCCTGTATCTTTCAGAAATAAAACTCTTTTATTGTTTGCCCAAAAATATCCTGCTATGTCCCTGTCTTTTTCGCCGGTCAGTCTTTTGGCTTTTTCACTTCCTATCTTCTGAACAAATATATTCATCCGGCTTTCATAAGGCGCCAGATATGAAAAATATTTCCCGTCAGGTGAAATTTGATAACTTGATTTCTCGGGATTTTTAAAGAAATCTTCCAAAGGAATTTCTTTTTGTCCCATTACTTTGTTTAATCCACCAATAAACATTGATGATGCAATAATTGTTACTGCTATCAGTAACGAAATTTTTTGTTTCATAATTTAATTTTTAAGTTTGTAATTCAGATGTTATTTAATTCTTGATAAATATTATCAATTATCTATTTTTGTGCCAGATTTTTTATTATTTTGATAATTAGTGTTTTACCGGAATATATTTTATTTTTGTTTTTTTAAAATTGTACGATTTTACTAAATTGTGTTCGTAATCGTTCAAAAATTAATCTGGCAAATTTATAATATTATTTATAACTAATAATTATTTATAAAATTCGTTTTAAATTTACAGTTTAATTTATACACTATAAAAACTTAGCGTAGCGTATCTACAAACAAATTAGCTAATAATGAACATTTACTCTAAAAAAAAGCGTTGGAAGTGGTTTCTGTTTGCAACAGCAATAATAATTATTGTTGTTTCCTTGTGGTACACAAATATTCTTGTACATAAATTTGCTGAAGATGAGCGAACCAATATAAAAATCTGGGCTGATGCTATTCAAAGGAAAGCCAAATTAGTAAATTATACTGATAATTTCTTTGAACAAATTAAAATAGAAGAACAAAAAAGAGCTGAAATTTTTGCTGAAGCATATAAAATTTTGGGCAGTGAAGATACAGAAACAGAAGAAGACCTAAAATTTTATATTGAAATAATTAACGGCAATACTACGGTTCCGGTTATTATAACAGATGATAAAGGTAAAATAACCACTTTTATAAATATTGACCTTGACACTGTCAGCGTGAAATATTTAAAGGGGGAGCTTAAAAAGGAATTCACAGTTTATCCGCCTAAAACAATAAATTATTATGCCAACAAAAACATTTACCTTTATTATAAAGAATCCCTGCTTTTCAGTGAATTACGCAATGTTCTTGATGATCTTATCGATTCCTTTTTTTCGGAAATAGTTGAAAACTCCGCTTCTGTTCCAGTAATTGTAACCGACAGCACCCAAAAAAACATTA
>JAUWKH010000309.1 GCA_030614305.1 Bacteroidota bacterium | reverse complement strand
TCACTTAAAAGTTTGTCTTTTAATCCCCAGCCGGCCCAAATCATTTCTTTTCTTGGAAATGGTTTTTCAGCAGGCGAAAGTTCACAAATCACTGAGCATGTTCCGCACTGCATACACTGCTTTAAGGGTGCGTTACTGTCTTTCGTCAGCTTTTTTATAAAATCAATATCAGGTTTTATGATATTCACAAATGGTGTATATTATATTTATAAACTTTATTTCGGTTTGTCCACTTAAGTTAATATATATGATCAATTACGAATTACGGATTACAGATTACTGATCACTGATTACTTTCAAGCTTCTTTAAACATTCCATTTCTAAAACAACTTTCTCTTACCCAACTTTAAACTTTCTCCAATCATATTTTAGAAAGAAATGGAAGTTGTCAAACGTCAAACGTCAAACTTCTTCTTTTATCTTTTTACTTTTGTCTTTTATCTTGTCTTTACATATCTTTAAAAGGATTCGGTCCGATATCTTCAATTACTTCAATATAATCGTTAATAATTTCCGGTATCCTGTGATATTCGTTAATTTCAAGAAATTCGGTTTTTATCCTTTCAGGTTCAAGCATCATTTTTTCAAGAGTTTCGCTGATGTTTTCACCTCTTTTTTCAGTTAGTTCACTTCCGTTAATAAAATGGCACTGATAATTTTCACCGGGTTTACAACCTATTTGCAAAATACCGTCAAATCCCTGCGAGAGTGCATCCGATATCCAGACATTATTAACCGAACCAATACACCTTACCGGAATTATTCTGACATAAGCACTGTATTGCAATCGTTTGAATCCTGCCATATCAAAAGCAGGATAAGCATCGTTTTCACAAACAAAAACAAGTACACGTGGTTTCTCCTCAAATTCATCAGGAATATTAACAGCTTTTATCATTGATGAAATGCTGTTGATCGAGAAATCACTGAAATTGATAATTCTTTCGGGGCAGGCACCGAGACAAATGCCGCAACGCCTGCACCGGTTCGGATTGGGTAAAGGCGTGCCTTTTTCGGTTTCGTCGTAAGCTCCAAACGGGCATTCTTCAGTACAGCGTTTGCAGTCGGTACATCTATCTAAATAGAGATCAGGATAGGATTTATCACCTGACCTTGGATGAACGGATTCACCTCGTTTTGTTGCTTCAATACATTGAATTGCCTTTAAAGTGGCACCGGCAGCGTCTTCAATACTTGAAGTAATATCCATTGGCTCTCTTAATGCACCTGCTGCATAAATTCCTGTTCTCCTGGTTTCATAAGGAAAACAGATAAAATGTGAATCAGGGAAATTGTATTTTAATAAAGGAAGTCCTTTTCCAAGACGATAATTAAGATTTAGTTCTTCCGAATTTGAAGGTGTCATTCCTGTTGCCAGAACTATCAGGTCAACTTTTATTTGTATTTGCTCATCAAAGAGTGTATTATCAACAGTAACTATCAGTTCATCATTTTCTTCGGAAATATTAACAACATCACCTTTTGTTAAAAATATCTGTTCGTCATTTTGAATCTCTTTGTAAAAATTTTCATAATGACCGGGTGTGCGAATATCTTTATAGATTATAAAAACAGATGATTCAGCATTAAAATCACGGATGTATTTTGCCTGTTTTAAGCTTGTTCCGCAACAAAAGTTTGAGCAATATGGAAGATGTTTGTCGTCTCTTGAACCGGCACACTGAATAAACAAAACGCTATTAACCTGCTTACCATCAGAAGGTCTGACAATATTATTTTCTTTGGCAAGATGTTCCATCTCAACATTGGTAATTATATTTTTAAACCTGCCATAGCCAAATTCAGTTAGTTTAGTCGCATCATAAGGTTTCCAGCCCGTTGCCATTACAATTGACCCGGCTCTGAAATATTTAGCTTTGCCGTTTTGCGAAATCAATATTTCAAACATTCCGGGCTGCCCTGAAATCTCCTTAATTTCGGATGAAGTAAAAATATCAATATTATTAAATTTTTCAATTTCTGATATTTTCTCTGAAATTATTGGATTTTCCAATTGCTGATAAGGATATTTCTGTGGTAATTGTTTATAGAGATTATTTGCCCAACCACCTAATTTATCTGATTTTTCAACAAGAAATATTTTATATCCTGCTTTAGAACCTTCAATTGCTGAAGTTATTCCTGTTATTCCACCTCCGATTACTAAAATATCTGATGAAAGGTTTTCACCAATAAATGGTTCAGGATTAAGTATTGACAAGGTTTTTGCAATACCCATTCTTAGAGTATCCTCAGCAAGCATTTGTGTGTCTTCATCATTGGGAGGATGACACCATACAACCTGTTCCCGCAGGTTAACTCTTTCAATAATAAGGTCGTTTTCAAACGAAAATTCAGAAGTATTTACACGTGATGAGCAGGCAGCAATAACAACTGCATCAAGTTTTTTTTCAGCAATATCTTTTTTGATAATGCCAATACCTTCCTCATTACAAAGAAAAGAGTGCTTAATACAACATTCGGTATTGTATTCACTTTTTGCAATATTTGTCAATGTATCAATATCAATACATTTACCAATTTCACAACCCGAACATATATATACTCCTGTTTTTTTGTTCACGTTTACTTTTAAATACTTTAAGATATTATTAATTAATGCGAATCAAGGATTGAAATTTATATAACCACAAAGGTAC
>JAUWKH010000032.1 GCA_030614305.1 Bacteroidota bacterium | reverse complement strand
TTCAAAACAGCTTTGAATATTGTTCCGAAAGCTTTCGGAATCGGTCATTGAGATTTACCTGCCCTGTGAAATACGAAGTAATTTTTGCAAAGCAAAAATTATTTCACAGGGTAAATATTTTGGTGCTTGTCATTTGGGAGTTTCTTTAGTTTATAGTCCTCATATTTATAAATATTCCAATAAGTATTTTCATATCCATTGCTTGGTGAATTTCTTTCAAAATTTAATTTAGTATGTAATAAGCCAGGATAAAAATATGGCAGGCAATTTTCAAAATCTTTTCCAAATTTCATTAATGCATTTAAAAAATAAAATGCGATATCAAATCCCTCAAAAGCATATTGCTGTGGTTCTGTTCTATATTTTGACCGAAATTCCAAAATAAAGTTTTTGGTATTGTTTTCATTATAATTGATGAATGTTGAAGAAAACACATGCAGTTTTAAATTCATAAACAGCCCGGCTTCAATATCATTAAATTTGTCCCAAACAGGCAAACCAATAACTTTAATATCAAAAGTGTCTCGCAGTACTTTTAACTTTGTAAGGAAATCCAAAACAAACACTTTATCATTAGTAAAAGTTAAAATAATATTTTCACGTGCAACTGAAGCATTATTAATAACACTATAAATACTGTCGCGATCATAAATTACCTCGGTAATATAATTCCTGAATCTTGTACTATCTTCTAATAAATTTTCCAGTTGATCCCTGAAAATAACATTTTCTTCAACCTGAATATTTTCCAGTAATTCACCTTCAACTAAAGCTGTGTCATTTTCTGAACATTCTATTAAAATATTATATAGTAAAACATTGGGTATTAACACGCTTTCGTTTAATACATTTTTTAACGCTTTTTCAAAACGGATAATTTCCTTGCTTTCACGGTATCTGTTATGGCGGGCAAAAATGATTTTTGCATCAGGATAATTTTCTTTAATGAATTCTGCTACTTGTTCTGCCTGTATATTTAATGAAGGATTAACTTTATAAACATGAGGATTGTTATACAAAATTTCATTCCTGCTTGATAATGGATTTATAATGTTTATATTAAAAATTTTAGCAAAATTTGATGTCAAAGCAAAACTTTTACTGTATAATGGTCCGATAATCAGGTCCATAGTGCTTAATTCGGGTTGTTGCAGAACTTTAATGGTTTTTGTAATATTTTGATCTACATCATAAACAAACAATTGTAATTTTAATCCTGATTTTTTCAAAGAATCAACCGCCAACATAAATCCTTCATAAAACTGTATAAAATGAAATGGTTTAGCTGATAATATATCATCAATTTTAAAAGGCTCTTTAATAATTAAACTATCAACTTCTTCAAGATAAAAGGGAAGCATAAGTGCAACATTATAAGTTTGTTCAATGTTTTTAAATGCATTGTTACACCTTATACTATCAATATTCAGCAGTTTTTCTTTTTTAATAAAATCTCCGGGCAAAGTATCGGATAACTCTTCATAATCCACAATAATTTCTTCAACAGGGATTTTTACTATCTGCCCTTTTCTTAATTTATAATCAACGTTAGGATTTATTTCAAGGATTTCCATAACATCCAAATCATACTTTTTTGCAATCCGGTTTACATTTGATCTTTTTTTAATAGTATGACTTATGAAATCTTTATCGGATTTTTTTTTTGGAATTTTTATAATCTGTCCAATCTTCAGTTTTTCGGACAAACCAGGATTAATAATTTTCAAACTGTCTATACTGATTTTATATGTTAGGGCAATTCTATATAGATTTTCTCCCTTTTTTACAATATGATTTGTATATTCGTCACCACTAACATCCTGAGGTTTTTGATCAGTTACAGGAGGTTTTTGAGGTTTTATTGTAGGCTTCTCGTAAGTTTTTACCGGTTTGGATTCCTTAATAATCACTGGAATTTTTACATATTCACCTTCTTTCATTGGCTCAACAACATCAGGATTAGCCATTTTTAAATTATTAACTGATACCATATATATATTAGCAATTTCTTTAAATCTCTCACCCTTCCTTGCTACATGATAAAAAAATTCAAAATCTTTCCTTCTTAATGTTTTTGATATTTCCGATTCACGGCTAACCAAAGGTATCTTTAAAATCTGATTAATTTTTATTTCTGATTTTGCACCTGGATTTTCAAAAATAATATCGTCTATTGGAACATTGTATACTTTTGAAATAGAATATAATGTCTGCCCCTTTTCTACCTTGTGCATATAATAATCTTTTCCATTAATGCTTTCTATAACAGTAGATTTTGAAACAGGAACATTTTCCTGGGCATAAATCAGGTTTCCGATAAAAAAACTAAAAACAATTAACAGAACAATATTTTTTCTCACTTTATATTATTTTTTAAATTGTTTATTCCCATTCAATAGTAGCCGGTGGTTTTGAACTAATATCATAAACTACCCTGTTCACACCTTTCACTTTATTAATAATATCACTTGAAATCTTAGCAAGGAAATCATAAGGAAGGTGCGACCAGTCGGCAGTCATACCATCTGTTGAACCTACCGCCCTCAATGCTACAACATTTTCATAAGTTCTTTCATCACCCATCACACCTACTGACTGAACAGGCAGTAAAATTGCTGCTGCCTGCCATACTTTATCATATAAGTCATATTTTTTCAAACCTTCAATATATAAATAATCCACATCCTGCAAAATACGAACTTTCTCTCTGGTAACTTCACCTAAAACCCTTATTCCCATACCGGGACCAGGAAAAGGATGCCTGCCAAGTATCCCGGGCGGCATAGCAAGTGCTTTTCCTATTCTTCTGACTTCATCCTTAAATAAAGAATTTAATGGTTCAATAACTTTAAGATTCATAAAATCGGGTAATCCACCTACATTGTGATGGGATTTTATTGTTGCAGATGGTCCGTTAACGGAAATCGATTCAATAACATCCGGATAAATCGTTCCCTGTGCCAGCCACTCAACATCTTTAATCTTCTGAGCTTCTTCATCAAAAATTTCAATAAATGTATTACCAATAATTTTTCTTTTTTTCTCGGGCTCGGAAATCCCTTTCAAAGCATCCAGAAAACGATCTTTTGCATCAACACCTTTTACATTCAGTCCCACATTTTTATATTGATCCAAAACGCTTTCAAACTCAAATTTCCTTAATAAACCGTTATCAATAAAAATGCAAAACAAATTATCTTCAATAGCTTCATATAACAGCATTGCTGCAACCGATGAATCAACACCACCTGACAAACCTAAAACAACTTTATCATTTCCAATTTTTTTCTTCAAATTATTTATTGTTGATTTAATAAACGAATCAGGTGTCCATGATTGAGAACAGCCGCATATATCAACAATAAAATTTTTCAGTAAAACACTTCCTTCGGTTGTATGATAAACCTCCGGATGAAACTGGATACCAAAAGTTTTCTCATTTTTAATCTGATACCCTGCTACTTTAACATCAGTTGTGCTGGTTATAATTTCGTAATTTTCAGGAATACTTAGAATAGTGTCGCCATGCGACATCCAAACCTGACTATCATTTGAAATTCCTTTAAGCAAAGAACTTTTACGATCAATATATATAAGATTAGCCCTTCCGTATTCCCTGTTTTTTGACTTCCGAACTTCTCCTCCATCCACATGAGCCATATATTGAGCACCATAACAAACTCCGAGAACAGGTATTTTTGATTTAATCAATTCAAGCCCGGGTTTTGGAGAATCTACATCCATAATTGAATATGGACTTCCTGAAAATATCACACCTTTGACTTTTGAAGTAATTACAGGAATCTTATTAAAAGGATGTATCTCACAATAAACATTTAGTTCCCTCACTCTGCGAGCTATCAATTGTGTGTATTGTGAACCGAAATCCAGAATTAAAATTGTTTCTTCCATTGAGATATTATTCATTAGATTTATACTAATGCTGAATAGAAATGCAAAAATTTTAAAGGTCTATTCAGCACGCATAACTACTTCCAAACTTCTAGCCTGCTTAATTCACAAATTGATCTATTACGAAGCCAAACTACTTTGATTAAATGCAATGCTCGATTTTTGATTCTCGAAATAGCTAAGGCTATTCCTGTGAGTCAAAAATCTGCGCTCACCTTTACTCTTTGTATTTTGACTTCTCATGACGAAAAACTTATGAATTAATCAGGCTAGGAGTTTGTGCTTATGTATAAACAGCTTTACTTCATAAATACCGAAAATTCGGTACAGGCTCTGTTAAGAATTAGTATAATATTTTTTCCAGCCTTATATTCCATTAGTAATTCAACTTACAAATTTATAATTAAGAATTCAGAACTCAAAATTTAATTCTTATTTTGCTGTGAAAATATTAATTTAGCAGTCGGAAATATATAATTATTTATTATTTAACCTGAATAATTCACGGGTTATTATTAAACGCTGACAGGTTCTGCAAGCGCTGACAGGTTTCAAAAACCTGTCATGGTTCTTGTATATGCGCATCCCTTCGGGAAAAGACCTGACAGCATTGATATAACAAAAGCTTATGAATAGGTCAGGTTAGATTAAAAATCCATCAACTGTGAATAAAAAAAGAAACCAAAAAAAGAAAAAAACAGGCATAATAAAAAAAATATTGTTAATCCTTTTATCAATAATCTTACTATTGATCATTGCCGGTCTTTTCAGTTTCTATTCATGGAAAAGCAACTTAATCAGCAGCCTGGAACACGGGAGTCAAGTTATTCAAACTTCAGTTGGTCCGGTTGAGTATGCCAAAATGGGCAAAGGACCTGTGATATTGATTTCACATGGAGGGGCAACAGGCTATGATAATATTTACATTTATAAAGATTTAGTGGATGAAGGATTTACATTGGTTTGTCCGTCTCGTCCGGGATACCTTCGCACACCATTGGACGTAGGACCTGCTTTTGAAGAGCAGGCAGATATGATGGCTGCTTTGTTGGATGCCCTTAAAATAAAAGAAAAAGCATTTATGCTTGGAATATCTCTTGGCGGTCCCACTGCATTGCAGTTTGCACTCCGACATCCCGACCGCTGCAAAGGATTGATAATGCAGGAAGCTGTAAGTAAAAAATATCTCCCAAGTCAGAAGGCCAAAGACTCCTTTTTGGGAAAATTGTTCTTATCAAAATTTGGTAGTGATCTGTCGGGATGGATACAATACCTGGCAGTAAAATATGCGCCTGTATCAGTGTTTGATGAATATCTTCAGATTGAAACTTTTTACGATAAGGATAAAACAAAGCAGCTTGCCGAAGAAATCATGAAAGATCCCAAAGAGGTTGAAAAATTAAAAGCATTAATTAATATGATTTCTCCAATGAGCAAACGAAAAACCGGATTAAACAGTGAAATGGAATATGCAGCAAAAATCCCGAGATACCCACTTGAAAAAATAAAAGTTCCCACGCTTGTCACACAAAGTAAGGTTGACAGGAATGTGGAATTTGATAATGGTGAATTCGTTGCTAAAACCGTCCCCAAAGCCGAATTTTATTCATTTGACGGCTTAGGAAATTTATTTTGGTTTGGAGATGAATGGCAAACAATTTATTCCAAGATTGTCTTTTTTCTGAAAAAACATTCAAAACCTGCAACTGTCATTAAAAACAAATCTTTGCTTGAAACAACATGGGTAAGTAATATGGACGGTGCCATGCTGACAATAAACTCCAACGGAACATTTACTATTGACTTCCCTTCAGTCGAATCTACAGCAAGCACCAAAGGCACTTATAAAATTGAAGGAAATAAAATTATTTTCCTTTACAAACCCTATTCAGATGTATGTGATGGAATTGAAGGAACTTACCGTATAAATTTAAAAAATAATGTTCTTGAATTTTCATTAATTTCCGATAAATGCAAATCAAGAAAAAAACATTTTAAAGAAGGGTGGTTTAGGTTATAAATGGAAATTGGAAATTGGAAATTGGAAATTAGAAATTGGAAATTGGAAATTTTTAATTTTATCTTTATCTGAATAAAATTAATTTTTTTAAAATTTACAGAATAATTAATTATTTAAAATCTAAGGAGGTTAATATTATGAAAAACTTGTACAAATTTTTAGCATTTGCAATAATTCTTGTTATTGTAAATACAAACGTTTCTGGCTTGGTAAGAAGTAAAATAGTTAGTCCTAATAATCCAAAACCGCCTTATAAACCGATAAATTACCTCTTTCATCCTTTACTTCCAGCATAAAATGATTTTTCCCTTTTTTCATTCTGTCATCAATAAAATATGTGAGAAGGTCATTTTTAGCATCATACTCCATTAAAATCCATTTGTGGTTCATTGTACCGCGATAAAATTTAATTCCTGAAAGATCATCAATAATCTTTATCTTAATAGTTTTATAATTGTAAATTTTCTTTTTATTATGAATATTTAATGGTTTTATTTCAGGAGCAATTGTGTCAACAACAACAGTATATCTTCCAAATTCCCTGACTTTAGCTGTTATAAAACCGTTCTTCCATTTTCCGCCTTTTGTTCTTAGGTCGTCATTTTTATTCAGTCTTACAATTATAGCTTTTTCCCATAGGAATTCCGGTAAAGAATCCGTTTTTATAGATAGATTAAATCTTTTATGTACAGGAGTAAATTCATTATGAAGATGATAAACTTTTGAAAAACCTTCTTCTATTGATTCGGATTCAGAATAAATAAAATTAAAAGAATCGTAAAAACTATTTTCAGGAAAGTAAATTTTAATATTTTTATTTTCAAAACTGTTTGCAGTACCATATAAAAATCTATTCCCCGAAACATAAGTTGAATCATGTATTACAGTGTCAATATTTTCACATAAATAACTTTTAATTGTAAAAAGCAGCTTTGAAGTATTTTTTTTAACATCTTTAACAACATAAGTAATATTATGATATAATGTATCGGAAAAAATGATCCAGCCTTTATTTATAATACTATCATAAATACTTAATTTATTATTCGGGTCAATATAATTCTTCTGAATCCGTCTTTTATTCTGCTTAAACTCCTTATAATCAATCAAGCTGTTTATATACAGCGACTCATTAAATGAAAATTTTTCCGAGGTGTGCGAATAATACAAAACCGAATCCACATAAAGTTCAATTGAATACACTCCGTTCTTATTTTTCACATCATTAAACAAATCATAAGTTTGAATACCAAAAGCAATCTTCCCGGAAACATCAAGCGTGTCATAATTTTCCAAACGGTGTAATTGCCCCCAACCGACAACTTTATATTCAACAGGGGAGCTACTACTGTCAATCCGGCTATTACTATCAAAAGGATAAACTTTCAGAGTTCTGATCTTAGGTTTAACATAATCCTTCACATCAATACCAAATAACAATGGATTTATTGGAATCTCGGTTTTTGTTTCTCTAATTTCAAAATGCAAATGAGGACCATCTGAACCTCCTGAATTTCCTGACAAAGCTATTATCTCTCCTTTTGTAACAGGGAACTCATTTTTTTTAGGGAAAATCTGAATAGCAAACAACTCGCATTCATATTGTTTTGCTCTGACAAATTTTTCAATTTTTTTGTTATACTTTTTCAGATGTGCATAAACCGAAACATATCCGTTTGGATGAGTAATATAAATTGCTTTTCCAAATCCTGACTCAGAAATTTTGATCCTTGAAATATAACCATCGGCAATTGCATAAATAAATTTTCCCTGCTTTCCGTTGGTTTTAATATCAATTCCCGAATGAAAATGGTCTGTTCTTAATTCGCCAAAAGTTCCTGATAATTTGACAGGAAAATCAATCGGTGAACGGAAATAATATTGAGGATATTTATTTTGACTTTCTGCAAAATTGTTAAGTAAAAAAAGTATTGTAAAAAAAATTATTTTTATTAATCCTGTATTATTCATTAAGGTTTTTTTTGCAAAAATAAATTTTATTAACTTTACCAAAAAATAAAATTACTAAAATGAATATAATTGATAAAATTTTTAACCGGCATCATAGAAGAAAATCAAAATCAAAATTTACTGTACAAGATTTATACGAAAAAGAAGAAACAAATGAACCTATTAAAAAAATAAAAAAAAGAAGAAGAAAAAAGCATAAAAAAACAAAAAATCCATTTGACTTGTTTTTGCGTAAATGGTCACAAAGAAAACAAGAACGTATCGAAAAGAAGAGGAAAGAAAAGGCAAGAAAAAGAATAAGGGCAAAACACAGGCGTGAACGTTTAGAAAGGGAAAACAGAAAAGAACTTGAAAATATAAAGTTAATAAAATCCGAAACAAAAAAAAGAAAAAAGAAAAGCCGGGTTCCTCATACAAGTGAACGGCTTGAAAATCTCAAAGAAAAATATAAGTTGTTTGCAATTATTTTAGAAATTATTGAAAATAACGTACTAAAAAGAAACTATCATTATATTTTCAATTCAACTTTAATTTTTATTGTTTCTTATATTATAGTTTACTTCATTTACCAGCTTACAGTAATTTTAAGTGCGTCTCTTTTTGATATAGATTCCATTTTATATTATTTTACTCTGGATTTTGATGATTTATCGCCACTGTGGTCACGTTTAAATATTATTTTTATCACTTTCTCCGGACCATTTATTTCTTTAGTAATCGGACTGTTCTTTTTTAATTATCTTTTTAAATTAAAAAGATTTAAAAGCTTACAAAAACTTTTTATTTTGTGGATATCGCTCCATGCTTTCAATCATTTTGCAGGTGCATTAATTCTCGGAATTGTCACAACAGATGGTTTTGGATATGTTGTTGAATGGCTGTATTTAGGAATAGTTTTTAAATTTATTTTAATATTTATTGCTTTCTTTATTTTAATTATAATAGGTTATCAATCAACTTCAAAATTTTTAAGCACCTCTAATTCACTTGAACGTGTAAAAGTGGGTGTAAGAAATACTTTTCTTCTTAACCAGGCTTTTCTTCCATGGTTACTTGGAAGTTTAATATTATTAATTATCAGAATTCCGAATAATTTTAATTATCCTTACGAAACTCTTATGTTCTTTTCTCTTGCATTTATAGTTATTCCGGTATTTTTTAATGATGTGGCAAAACCATATAGAATATATAAAAAAATTCGAAGAAAATATAGATTGAATATTGGATATATTATTTTGTTTCTTTTATTGCTAACAGCTTTTAGAATAGGTTTGGAAAACGGACTTCATTTTATTATAACAATTGATTTTTCATTTAATGTTGTTCCATTATGAAAAGATATATAATTCCGGCTTCTGTTTTAATAATGCTGCTTTTTTCAATATCCTGTTCATGGAAAGATAAGGAAGAAATAAAAATGATTACTGCAATGATAAATTACGAAGTAATTGTATTAGACAGTTTAAATAATCCGGTTGAGAATGAGCCGGTATATTTCAGGATTTTTAAATATACCACCTATAATAATTCTTCATCCGATTTTTATCAGGGAAACGAGATAAGTAATGAGGAAGGGAAAATACATTTAGCTTATAGCTGTAGTATGGTACCCAGCGAATTAGTTCGTATGTTTACCATGCTTGAAAGTCTTGAAAATGAAGATAATGTTTTAATTGACGTTTATTATAATGATGCTCTTGAAGAAAGTACCGACGATGTTACTGCCTTAATGTACAGAAATGCTGTGCTTTATAAAAAATGATACTTGATACTGGATTCTGGATACTTGATTCTGGTTAAAAGATTATGACATCCGGTATCAAGTATCCGGTATCTGTTAAATAAAAGTAATACTTACAATTTCCCTTAAAAAATAAGTATCTTTGTAATTAAATATAATAAACCTTTTATTTCTATTTACTATGAGACTAAAACATTTATCTGTAATTCTGTTTTTTCTTTTCCTGCTGACTTTCTTGAGAAGTTCACATGCCCAGTTATTTTTCAAATTAAATTCAGATGTGAAAAATCCTATAAAAGTTAAAAGCCCAAATAAAGATAATTATTTATTCCCATGGACAGGAGGTTTTAACTCATGCCAGTTTGCTGAAATTGATCTGAACATGGATGGAATAAAGGATTTGTTTGTTTTTGACAGGAACGGAAACAGGATTATGACTTTTATAAATAATGGCACACCAAATCAAATTGATTATTCTTATGCTCCTGAATATCAGTTTTTATTTCCTGAGCTATTTGACTGGGCAATACTGATTGATTATGATTATGATGGAAAAGAGGATATTTTCACTTATTCGGTAGGATGGGCAAGCATGAAGGTTTATAAAAATATCTCGGATACGGATTTAAAATTTGAATTGATAATTTCTCCTTATCTTACATCATTTCAGGGTGGTGGTTATGTGAATATATTGGTTACTTACGCAGATTATCCTGCCATAACAGATTTGGATAATGACGGTGATTTGGATATTCTTACTTTCTGGGGGCTGGGCTCATTTGTTGAAATGCACAAAAACATGTCAATGGAAAAATACGGAACAGCCGATTCTCTGGATTTTATTAAAACCGAATATTGCTGGGGGAGATTTGCAGAGAATGATGAATCAAATGTGATATATCTTGATACTTGTTTTTTTAAAGATTGTAATTTTAATAAAACCGCTGATAATAAAATTAAAGAGATAAAAGGGGATTTGGATAAAGGGCACAGGCACACCGGCTCAACTTTCCTTGTTATTGATCTGGATGGTGATAATGATAAAGACCTGATACTTGGTGATGTAGATTATCCCAATTTAGTTGAACTTATCAATGGGGGAACTCCCGATGAAGCCTTTATGATAAGTCAGGATACTTCATTTCCGTCAAACTCGATACCGATCAGGCAGTTTTCTATGCCCTTGGCAAATTATTTTGATGTTGATAATGATGGTTTAAAGGATTTGATAGTTTCACCTTTTGACCCAAGCATTATTACATCAAGAAATTACAGAAGTGTATGGATTTATAAAAATTCCGGGCAGAATAATGCACC
>JAUWKH010000110.1 GCA_030614305.1 Bacteroidota bacterium | reverse complement strand
TATTTTTTTATGGGATTAATTTTTTAATTTTGACTAAATAATTTCACAGTACACTAAAATAACCCATTTTGATGTATAACTATTGTATGTTATTTTATAATTATGAAACTATTAATGATCTATTGTAATAATTTTTATTTTAAACCTGTGACTAAAACTCTTGAAACTATTGAGGATAAAACTGAAGCAATGGAATTTGATAATGTTCTTGTCGGATTTATTCATGCCGAAGCAGAAGACGAGCAAGATTTTAACGGAGTTGAAAAAAAGTTAGTAAAGAATCTTAAATGGGCAGCCAAGAAAAACAATACAAACAAAGTAGTATTACATTCTTTTGCTCACCTGTCTGAAAGTAAGGCTTCTCCTGAATTTACCATTGAATTATTTGACAAAACCGAAGCAAGAATGAAAAATTCAAACTATGAAACATGGCAAACTGCTTTCGGATATTTTATGGATTTAAAATTAAATGCTCCGGGATATTCTTTAGCAAGGATCTATAAAAGCTTTTAATTACTTTTTCTTAGATGGAATAAAAAAAATAAAAGGAATTGACCCGAGCGCGATAATAGCAGATACCCGGAATGTAATATTGAGTCCGATCCAGTCTCCCAATATACCCACTATCATTATTGTAGCTGCACTAATAATAAAATTTATTGTCATGTAAATTCCATTAACAAATGCTGGTCTTTCGTGGCTGATCTCCTGAACAATTGCAAGAAGAACAGGGCTTGTTGCGAACATAAAAAATCCAAGTAATATCAATACAGGTATCATCATACCTTTAGAAAAGACGAAAAAATACATAATAAAAGGAGTTGCTATTGCTGAGATAAGAAGTGTTGTTTTTCTGCCGATTTTATCAGAGATGCTTCCTCCTATCAAAGTTCCGGCAGCACCTGCTAACTCCAGTATAGATAATGAAATTCCTCCAATCCAAATGCTTTCGTTCTGGTCAATTGTCAGGTAGGTGGGAAGAAAAGTAGTAATAGCTGACTTCATTATTGACCTGAAAAACATAATTCCTATTATAATTATAAAAATGGGTGTGATTTTTTTTACTGTTTGTTTTATACTTTGTAATTTTTTTTTATTTTTATAATTATTTGAAGTATCAATATCTCTTAATTTGTAATACAAAATCAGAGAAGCAAAAACAGCAAATGGAATTAATTTCCATGTGCCTTCCAATCCCCATAACGAAATGGCGCCGAGAATTATTAATGGACCGATTGTACGCGCAATCTCTCCGCCAAGCATATAAAAACTCATACCTTTTCCAATACGGTTTCCGGAAACATCTTTGATTATTACCGGACTTGGTACGTGAAACAATGAAGCACTTATACCCATAACAAATAATAAAATTGCAAGAACCGTATAATTTGGAGCTGCACCTAACAAACTCATTGCTATAGCAGAAATAGTTGGTGTTACTATAATAAAATATCTTACAGGAGCTTTATCTGCAATAATCCCGAAAATCGGATTTAAAAGTGAGGGAATCCTTTGAAATACTGTTAACAACGCTGCAAGTGAATAAGAGATACTTAATTTTTCAATTAATAATGGTAATATCGGGGCGAGAAAAGAAGTGTAAATATCATGAACAAAATGTGCGAATGAAATTGTTATAACATTTCCTAACTGAAATTTACTTCTGTATTTAGTTGTAGAATTTTGCAATTTTAAAAAATTTAAAATGCAAAACTACAAAATGTATAATACATCAAAATAGAATTCTGATAATTTTAATTTTTTAAAAAATTATTTTTAAAAAGTTATTGTTATTTTAAAAATTGTAAGTAATTTTGCACCTCCAAAAAAAATGATTCTGTAGCTCAGCAGGTAGAGCATCTGCCTTTTAAGCAGAGGGTCCCGAGTTCGAGCCTCGGCAGGATCACTAAAAGCCTTTCAAGACAATATTTGTAAGGCTTTTTTTATGCTCATCTGAATAGTAATAAAAAAACAATTTAAAAATAATCATAAAAAAAACAAAATTCTAAATTTTATCAAAAATTTTTTATATATATTTGCTTGTTAAATTTTAAATCAATTATAAACAAATTAATTATTAGATCATGAAAATAACAATAGTTGGAACAGGTTACGTTGGTTTAGTTACCGGTGCTTGTTTTTCTGAAGTTGGTATTGATGTTACATGCGTTGATATTAACAAAGAAAAAATTGACAAGCTTAATAAAGGTATTATTCCGATTTATGAACCGGGTCTTGAGAAAATGGTATACAGGAATTATGAAAAAGGAAGATTGCATTTTACAACTGATATTGCATCTACCTTAGATGAATGTGAAGTGGTTTTTGGTGCAGTCGGCACACCTCCTGATGAAGACGGTAGTGCGGATCTGCGTTATGTTATAGATGTTGCCAGGGGAGTGGGACGAAACATGAATGATTATCTTATTATGGTAACAAAAAGCACGGTTCCTGTTGGTACTGCATCTAAAGTCAGGGCTGCAATACAGGAAGAATTAGATAAACGTGGCGTGGATATAAAATTTGATGTTGCCTCAAACCCGGAATTTCTTAAAGAAGGTGCTGCAGTTGACGATTTCTTAAAACCGGATAGAATTGTAATTGGCTTAGAATCAGAAAAAGCAGAAAAAATAATGAGTAGATTGTACAAGCCTTTTACAATGAATGGTCATCCTGTAATTTTTATGGATATTACATCTGCTGAAATGACAAAATATACAGCCAACTCAATGCTTGCCACAAAAATCAGTTTTATGAACGACATTGCTAATTTATGCGAGATTGTTGGAGCTGATGTTAATATGGTTAGAAGAGGAATAGGTTCGGATTCAAGGATTGGGAATAAATTTATTTATCCCGGTGCAGGTTACGGTGGCTCATGTTTTCCTAAAGATGTAAAAGCCCTGATAAAAACAGCAGAAGACTTTCATTACCCTTTGAGAGTTCTTAAAGCTGTTGAAGATGTTAATGATTATCAGAAAACCGTTATGTATGAAAAAATTGCCAAATTTTATAATAACGATTTAAAAGGTAAACGAATAGCTTTATGGGGTCTTTCATTTAAACCTCAAACTGATGATATGAGAGAAGCTCCTTCATTGGTTATTATACAAAAATTATTGGATGCAGGTGCAACTGTTAAAGCTTATGATCCTGTTGCAATGGAAGAAGCTAAAAGAATCTTAGGTGATAAAATTGAATATGCACCCGACCAGTATGATGCTTTAATTGATGCAGATTGCTTGTTGCTTATAACCGAATGGCCCGAATTTAAATTCCCTAACTTTAATATTATCCGTAAATTATTGAAAGAATCCGTAATTTTTGATGGCAGAAATGTTTATGATATTGAAGACATTAAAGAAAGAGGTTTTAAATATTTCTGTATTGGTGTTGATACAACCAAATAAAAATATATTTTATGAAGAAAAAAATTTTAGTTACCGGAGGTGCAGGATTTCTTGGTTCTCATCTTTGCGAACGCCTCTTAAATGAAGGAAACGAAGTAGCTTGCTTAGACAACTATTTTACAGGACAGAAAAGAAACGTTATACATTTAATTGACAATCCTTACTTTGAACTTATTCGTCATGATGTTACAATGCCTTTTTTTATTGAGGTTGATGAAATTTATAATTTAGCTTGTCCTGCTTCGCCAATTCATTATCAGTATAATCCGATTAAAACAATAAAAACATCTGTTTCGGGTGCAATTAATATGTTGGGATTGGCAAAACGTATTAAAGCAAAGGTATTACAGGCATCAACCAGTGAGGTTTACGGCGACCCTGAGGTTCATCCACAACCTGAGAGCTATTGGGGGCATGTTAATCCAATCGGTACAAGAGCATGTTATGATGAGGGGAAAAGATGTGCCGAATCCCTGTTTGTAAACTATCATAAACAAAATAATGTGAGAATTAAAATCATCAGGATTTTTAATACTTACGGTCCCAAAATGCATCCGCATGACGGAAGAGTTGTGTCAAATTTTATTGTTCAAGCTTTAGAAGGGGAAGATATTACTATTTATGGTGACGGAAAACAAACAAGAAGCTTCCAGTATGTAGATGATCTTATTGATGGTATGATAAAATTAATGAACACAGGGGAAGATTTTACAGGACCTGTAAATGTTGGAAATCCTGACGAATTTACTATGTTGGAATTAGCCCAAAAAGTGATAGAACTTACAGGAACTAAATCTAAAATTGTTTATCAACCATTGCCTGCTGATGACCCGATGCAAAGAAAACCTGATATTACCTTGGCAAAAAAAGTATTGAACTGGGAACCAAAAATTAACCTTGAAGAAGGGCTTATCAAAACAATAGAATATTTTAAATCAGTAATTTAGAAATGTATAATATACTTGTTACAGGCTCAAAAGGGCAATTGGGAAATGAAATCCAAAAATTAGCATCTTCATATCCCTCCATCAAATTTTATTTTACTGATGTTGAAGAATTGGATATTACAGATGTTGAGCAGCTTGATAAATTTTTTATTGAAAATAAAATTGATTTTATAATTAATTGTGCTGCTTACACTGCTGTTGATAAAGCAGAAACCGACAGAAAATTAGCTGATTTAATAAATGTTACGGCAGTAAAATATCTTGCTGAGATTTCAAAAAAATTCAAAACAACCCTAATTCATATTTCTACTGATTATATTTTTGATGGAAGGAACTATAAGCCTTATGTGGAAACAGATAGACCCAATCCATTTTCTTATTATGGCCAGACCAAGCTTAATGGGGAAATACAGATTGAGAAATATGCAGGCAATGCAATAATAATCAGGACTTCATGGCTCTATTCAGGATTTGGAAATAATTTTGTTAAAACAATGATAAAATACGGCAATGAGCGAGATTCATTAAAAGTTGTTGCTGATCAGGTGGGAACACCAACTTATGCCGGTGACCTTGCTAAAGCAATACTTAAAATCATTCCAAAACTAAAAAATATTAATGAAATAGAAATTTATAATTTTTCAAATGAAGGCGCTATCAGTTGGTATGATTTTGCAGAAGCAATCATGAAATTAAAAAATATAAATTGCAAAATTATTCCCATTGAATCAAAGGATTATCCGACTCCTGCTCCCAGACCATTTTACAGCATACTCAACAAAGCAAAAATCAAAAACGATTTTAGTATTGAAATCCCTTACTGGTTAGATAGTCTGGAAAAATGTCTTGCAGGACTTAAGTAGATTATTTATTTTCATAAAATATTTTTTATATTGAAACAGTCATAGATACAGATAATTTTGGCTTAATGCAAAAAAACTCATATTTATATTACTAATTTGCTTAAAGATGGATTTTATAAGTATTTTTACAAAAAAAACAAATATGAAGACACTAAATATTATTATATCAGACAATGATTTTATATCTTATGCCTTTCAATCTGATAAAATTACATTTTCAGAGATTGCTGAAAAGATTAAGAAGAGAACTATCCGTAAAGCGTTATATAAATGCCAAAGTATTTCTGATTCAGTAAGTTTGTCTAACTTAACTATGGAAGAAATAAATCAAGAAATTAATGAAGTAAGAAAAAAAAATGCAAAGAATAATAATTGATACTAATATCCTTATTTCTGCATTGATTTCTAAAGGAATCCCGTCGCTAATAATTGACAGATTGATAATTGAGAATAAAGTTAAACTTTGTTTATCAAATGATATTTTATTGAATATTTGGAAGTTATTGGTCGTGAAAAATTCTCAAAATATCGTAATTTTAAAATAAAAGCAGATTTAGTAATTTTGTTTAACTCTAAAATATAATCACAATGAAAAATATAATTGACAAAGCAATCCTTGATAAAGCCCAATCGTGGATTGAAGGTAATTACGATGAAGAAACAAAACAAAAAGTAAAATATTTGATTGAAGATGACCCGCAAGAACTTATTGAGTCCTTTTACAGAGATCTGGAGTTTGGTACAGGAGGACTTCGCGGAATTATGGGAGTTGGAACTAACCGGATGAATAAATATACCGTAGGAATGACTACGCAGGGATTGGCAAACTATCTTATAAAAATGTTTCCTGATATCGGTCAAATAAAAGTTGCTATTGCTTATGATTCAAGGAATA
>JAUWKH010000109.1 GCA_030614305.1 Bacteroidota bacterium | reverse complement strand
GGACAAGTTTTGATCATTGGTATTTGGAATTTATTTGTTATTTGTTTTTTGTTATTTGGTGCTTTATTTTATGTAAATCTATGATTTTATTGACAGGCTCTATTTTATAATCTCAACGCTTCTTTTAATAAAATCTGTTAACTCCTGGCCTTTAAGCAGGTTCTGGGAAAGTAATGCAAGGTCGTAAATTTGTTTTACGGTTTTATCTTGTATTGCCTGATCTTTTTTATCAAGAATTTTGCAAATCAAAGGATTGTTTGAATTTACAACAAGATTATATTGTTCGGGTAAATTACCCATGTAATCCATTCCACCGCCAAGTGCGGACATATCCTTCATACGCCGCATAAATTCAGGGCGGATTATCGTGAAAGGTAAATCGGTTTCACTCAGGTTCTCAAAAACAACAGAAAATTTTTCTTTATTAATATTTCTTTCAATCACAGGTTTTAATGCTTCTTTTTGCTTGTCATCTAATTTTGATGGCAAAACATCTTCTTTTCTGATCAGATTATCAATAGTATCGGAATCAACTCGTTTAAAAGTCGTGTCTGTCAGTTTTTGTTCAAGAGTGTTAATGAAATGATTATCAAGAATACCATCCATAATTAAAACATCATAACCTCTATCAGATGCTGCTTGTATAAAACTGTGTTGTTCTTCTAAATTATTTGCATAAAGATAAACCAGTTTTTTATCCTTGTCTTTTTGTGTGTCTTTGATGTGTTTTTTGTATTCTTCCAAAGTAAAATATTTGCCTTTGGTATTTTTTAGCAACCAAAATTTTTCAGCACGTTCATAAAATTTTACTTCCGATATCATCCCATATTCAATAAATACCTTAATATCATCCCATTTTTCTTCAAATTTTTTACGGTCGTTTTTAAACAGTTCTTCTAATTTATCGGCAACTTTTCGCATTATATAATTGGATATCTTTTTAACGCTTGAATCTCTTTGAAGATATGAACGTGAAACATTCAAAGGAATATCAGGCGAATCAATCACACCATGCAATAAAGTAAGAAAATCAGGAACTATACCTTCAACCGAATCGGTTACAAAAACCTGATTTGAGTATAATTGTATCTTATCCTTTTGAATTTCAAAATTTTTCTTCACCTTAGGGAAATAAAGAATTCCGGTTAAGTTAAACGGATAATCCACATTTAAATGTATGTGAAAAAGAGGTTCTTCAAAAGAGAAAGGATATAATTCCCTGTAAAACTTTTTATATTCTTCATCAGTGCAATCAGCAGGTTTCTTTTTCCAGAGCGGATGTGTATCATTGATTATTCTCGGTTTTACAACTTCCACTTCCTTATCTTTTCCGTCTTTATCTTTTTCGCCTTCAACTTTTTCCCAAACTTTCTCTGTTCCAAACTGAATAGGCACAGGTAAGAATTTACTGTATTTTTTCAATAACTCAAGAATGCGATATTCTTCAAGAAATTCTTTTGATTCACTGTCAATATGAAGAATTACTTCGGTACCTCTGTCTTTTTTGTCAATTTCGGTTATTGTATATTCGGGGCTACCATCACAAACCCATTTTATAGCTTTTGTAGGACCACCTTTTTTATAGGTTTTCGTAAGAATTTCTACTTTGTCGGAAACCATAAATGACGAGTAAAATCCCAGTCCGAACTGCCCGATAATAGCATTTCGGTCGGCTTCGGTTTTTGTTTTGAATTTTTTAACAAATTCCTCTGCACTTGAAAATGCAATCTCATTGATGTATTTATCAATTTCTTCGGATGTCATTCCAATACCCCGGTCTGTAACCGAAATGGTTTTTGCTTTTTTATCAACTTTAACATGTATAGTCAGGTCGCCGAGGTCTTCTTTAAATTTGCCGAGTGACGCAATAGTCTTCAGTTTTTGAGTTGCATCTACTGCATTTGAAATCAACTCTCTTAAAAATATTTCGTGGTCGGAGTATAAAAACTTTTTTATTATCGGAAATATATTTTCCGTTTGAACATTAATTTTTCCTTTTTCCATTTTTCTATAATTTTTGATTTAAAAGGTTTTATCAAAGCTTATGCCAATGGATTTGGTATGACAAAATGACGGAAGGGAATAGTTATGGATTGTATGTATAAAAAACATTTCATTTCTCTATTGGATGTTTGGTAAAAAAGTTGAGATTATGTCCTTCCGGAGATATTAAAGAAATGGAATGTTTAAGAAAGGTTTAGGATTTAATATTTGATTTGGTGCTAAAGTTATTTTTACTGTAATAACTCTGTTAATTTCTGCTTAACTTCAACTGCACTAGGGTCAATCGCAATTATCTTTCCTGATGAAGTAATAAGAAATGTTCCTCCACCCCGGTTGGAAATACTATATTTTTCCCACACTCGGTTTTGGTTATCTTTATCGATAAGATTTATCCATGGGTAGTTTTCCTTTTTTATTGATTTATTTAAGTTGTCTGCATCGCCATATCCCCTTGTAACTCCAACTATTTCAAATCCTAAATCTTTAAACTCTTCGTACACAGGAACCATTTCCCTGCTTTTCTTAATACAAGGGCTACACCAGGTAGACCACAAATCTAGTAAAACAACTTTGTTATTATTTATTACACTCGATAGTAAAACATTTTCCCCATTAATATCTGGTGCAGAAAAATCAATAAACATACCTCCCTCATGTATATTTTTCAAACCTTCAAGCAAATCTTTTACAATGTAGGAGTAAGGATGATCGGGATATTCGGAGGATAACCTCTTAAAATTAATCTGTGCTGCATTCATAAGGGCCGTATCCCCTTCTTTCCAACAACAAGATTTTGAGTGGTTTTGAAGGTCTCTCATAAAAAGATAATAAGAGAGCAGGGATGTATTTTCCTTAATGTAGTTATACTCCCAAAGCATCATTTCATCAATTATAGAATCTTGTTTCTCTTGATATTTTCTTCCTTCTACTGAATACTTTAAACCTGTATTGCGAAGATAACGCTGTTCGGAAAAAAGTTTTTTCTTAAGCTTTTCATCTTTATTTTCTGCTAGTTTCTTTACCAGATTAATCCATTCACTACTGTGTAGACTTCCTTTTTCATCCAATAAATCAAGGCTATCATTATACTTATATATTTCTGACCAAAATTTCTTAAACTGTGTTTGATTAAAACCATTTAGATTATCATTCAAATTATTGCCAACAAATAAATTATTGTCTTCATCCTTTTCTGCATATAGGATAAACTTTATTTCACCTTCTTCAGCAAAAAATGAATTTCTGAAGAAAGAACCTCTATCATGTTCTTCTTTGAAAACTAATTCGTAAACTTCAGGATGTGATACAATCATCACATATTCGAATGAATTATTGATTATTGGTATTTCAATATTATAATCACGGCAATCCTCAGATGCTTTATACAAAAGAAGTGTTTTACTTTCACGCCCAATAACATCTCCTTTTATAACGCATTGCTTATTTTTTTGACCACAAGAAATAAAAGAAAAAAAAGTTAAGATCAGAAAAAGTGCTTTTAAAGTTTGTCTCAGTATCATGTCATAATTTAACTATGTTGAATAATTGCCGTTTTTTTTGCTCAGTATATTGCATAATACAAATAATTATTAATAAACAAAAAACATTTCTTTTTCATATTGGCAAAAATAAAAAAATATTTTTTACTCTGTTCAAAATTAATCCGTCTGCAAAATTGTTAATTAATAAATAATATTCTATTTTTGCACCCTCAAAAATTTGAAGTAAAATTTTTAATTAATAATTAATAACTTATGCAGAACAAAGGAGCTATTAAATTTTTTGCTATAGCATTCGCTTTAGTTTGTTTATTCCAGTTGTCATTTACATTTTTTACAACCAGAGTTGAAAGAAAAGCCAGGGAGTTTGCCAATAATGAAGAAACAGTAAAATTAGCAAAAGAACTTGCCAAAGGGCATGAATTAAGAGAAGGATTTTTGTTTGATTCAATTGCTAAGACAAGAGAGAACTATTACATTGATTCAATGTCAAACGAAATTGTTTTTAATATTCTTTTAAGAAAATATACTTATAAAGAATGTAAAGAACGTGAAATAAACCTCGGTCTTGACCTTAAAGGCGGAATGAATGTAGTTCTGGAAGTTAAGATTGGTGATATTGTTAAGGCTTTATCAGGAAACAGTCAGAATTCTGTATTTATTCAAGCATTAAAACTTACTTATGAAAAACAAAAAGATAGTCAGAAAGATTTTGTCACGCTTTTTGGTGATGCTTTTGAAGAAGTTGATCCCAATGCCAGATTAGCTGCTATTTTCAATACTGTTGAATTAAAAGACAAGATCAATTATAACTCTACTAACGAGGAAGTTCTTAATGTTATTCGCAATGAAACTGATGGAGCTATTGATAGAGCATTTAATATTTTAAATACCCGTATTAACCGTTTTGGTGTAGCACAGCCAAATATCCAAAGATTAGCTGCAACAGGAAGGATATTAGTAGAATTGCCGGGTATTAAAGATCCTGAACGTGTGCGAAAATTATTACAAGGTACTGCTAAACTTGAATTCTGGGAAACCTATAATTTTGCTGAACTCCAATCATATTTTGCCGAAGCAAACAAAAAACTAAAAACAACATTACAAACTGAGGAAATTATTGAAGAAGCCAGCGAAGATAAACCTGAAACAGAAATTCTGACTGAGGAAGTTCAGGAAGAAACAGGTACGGATGAAACTACAACAGGATTGGAAATAGAATCGGATACTGTTGAAGAAACATCTTCATTATTAGAACAATTAGAAAAGGATACAAGTGAACTTGCTACTCAAGAGCAAAACTTTGAAGAATATGCAAAAGATAATCCTTTATATGCCTATTTAGTACCTGCTTATTATCAAAACGAACAGGGACAATATGTTGCCGGAAGCGGTGCTGTTGTCGGGTTTTCTTCTATTAAGGATACAGCCAGGGTAAACAATATGCTCAATAAAGTTAAAAATATCTTTCCAAAAAATCTTAAGTTAGCCTGGACAGTTAAACCCGAGCAAAACCGCCCGGAAATACTTAACTTAGTTGCATTAAAAGTTACTTCCAGAGACAAAACATCTGCCTTAAGCGGCGATGTTATTGTTGATGCACGTCAGGATTATTCGCAGAACGGACAGGTTAGTGTTACAATTAATATGAACGCTGATGGTTCAAGAATATGGAAAAGACTTACAGGTGATAATATTGGTAAACAAATTGCTATCGTTTTAGATGATTATGTTTACTCTCATCCAAATGTAAACTCTGAGATTCCAAGTGGTCGTTCGGAAATCAGCGGTGGTAATATGTCTCTTGAGGAAGCTAAAGACCTTGCAAACATTTTAAAAGCAGGTAAATTGCCGGCACCTGCCAGAATTGTAGAAGAAGCAGTTGTCGGACCATCTCTCGGAAGGGAAGCAGTAAATGCAGGACTATGGTCATTTGTAGTTGCATTTATTTTGGTGTTGATTTATATGATAACATATTATAACAAGGCAGGATGGGTAGCCGACCTTGCATTATTAACAAACGTCTTCTTTTTATTCGGTGTGCTTGCATCATTGGGTGCTGTATTGACTTTGCCGGGTATAGCGGGTATTATATTAACACTCGGTATGGCTGTTGATGCCAACGTGATTATTTACGAACGTATAAAAGAAGAGGTACGTGCCGGTAAAGGAATGCGACTTGCAATAAACGATGGTTATAAAAATGCTTATTCGGCAATTATTGACGGCAACGTTACTACTTTATTAACCGGTATTGTTCTGTATATATTTGGTTCAGGACCTGTTCAGGGATTTGCAACCACGCTTATCATTGGTATATTATCTTCACTGTTCTCTTCTATATTTATTTCAAGAATGATTTTTACTTATTTTCTTGATAAGAACAAAAAAATCAATTTTGATAATAAATTCACTAAAAACATACTTGCAAATGTTAATATCGATTTCCTAAGCATGCGTAAAGGAGCTTATATATTTTCTGCTGTTATTATAATAATGGGAATCATTTCATTATCTACCAGGGGATTGAATTTTGGTGTTGATTTCTCAGGTGGCAGAACTTATATTATTCGTTTTGATCAGGATGTTAAAACTAATGATATAAGAGAAGC
>JAUWKH010000026.1 GCA_030614305.1 Bacteroidota bacterium | reverse complement strand
GTCCATACGGATTCCTTTCAGTCATACGAAGCGAAGCAAGCGACACGAAGTTAGCCCGCATGGGTCCGTATGGATGGATCGTTAATTCTACCTGTCGGTAGACAGGCCTTGTTCTTAAATCAAAAAAAGCTGACTTTATGGACAGACACAAATTAATCATGAGGCAGTTGTTGATTTATCTCATCTAAAAAGAGAAAAAAATGAAAATGACAGAAAAATATTAGAATTGAACTTATCTAAAAATAAAGACAAGCTAACCCTGCTTATCAAATCAAGTGCTTATGAGCTTGGTTTTTCGTTTTGTGGTGTGTCAAAAGCTGATTATCTTAAAGATGAAGCTGTAAAGCTGAAAAATTGGCTTGATAATAAAAAACACGGGCAAATGACTTACATGCAGAATAATATTGAAAAACGACTTAATCCGGGTTTGTTAGTTGAAAATGCTAAATCAATTATTTCAGTTCTGTTAAACTATTACCCTAAAACAAAACTTACAACGGAAAATAATTACAAAATTGCAAAATACGCTTATGGAAAAGATTACCATTTTGTATTAAAGAATAAATTACATAAACTTATATCAATAATTGAAAATAATACCGGTAAAAGAAATTGCCGTGCATTTGTTGATTCGGCGCCGGTTATGGAAAAAGCATGGGCACAAAAAAGCGGTCTGGGCTGGATTGGAAAAAATACCTGTTTGATAAATAAAAATATTGGTTCTTTCTTTTTTATCGGGCAAATTATTATTGACCTTGATTTAAATTATGATAAACCCGGGAAAAATTATTGCGGTGATTGTACAAAATGTATTGATGCCTGTCCGACCGGTGCTATAACCAAGCCCTTTGAAATTGATGCAAACAAGTGTATTTCTTATCTTACAATTGAATATAAAAATGAGCTTCCTAAAAAATTGAAAAGTAAATTCAATAACTGGATTTTCGGTTGTGATGTTTGTCAGGATGTTTGCCCGTGGAACAGATTTGCAAAACCTCACAATGAGCCTGCATTTTATCCAAATGAAGGTTTACAAAAAATGAAAAAAACTGATTGGGAAAATCTTGATAAAGAAAAGTTCAAAAAAAATTTCAAGGATTCTGCTGTGAAACGAATTAAGTTTGAAGGGTTAAAACGGAATATTGAGTTTGTAAAATCTGTGTTAAGTTATTTCGGTTTTAAAAATTGATAAACAAAAGCAAAAATCAGCACATCATTATATTGCCCTCTGTTAAAAAACCGCGTTGCACCCGAAGTATGCTCTCTTATAGGAATCACTGAATTTGACGATCGTAGGTTAAACATAAAGTTCTCGGTAATATAATAATACATCCCGACAATTACGCTCAGGTTATGTGTATTAAAAGGTTTGCCGGCAAGTTCATTACTAAAGTTTGCTTCCTCATAATCTTTAATAAAAAACCCGTAAACAGGTCCTATCTCTACAGTAAATCTTTTAGAAATAATATATTTGTAAAGAATAGGTACATCAATATATTGCAAATTTAATTTATATGATTGGTAATTATTTTTTTCCTTAGGAAGCAGCCTGCTACCTTTTTGAATATAATCAATTTCCAACTGCAAAACCGATTTTTTTGAAACTTTAAGGTTTGCATAAATTCCGGCATATAATCCTGCTTTATCATAACCCGAACAAACATCACCGGCAACCTGAGTTGCTGTAATTCCTGCAGTTATTCCACCATAAAACTCCTGGGCATTTAAAATAATCCCGCTAAATATAAATATTATTAAAAATTTAAATTTTACAGACATACTCTTACTTTTGGTGATAAAAAAATTATTACTTATTTCTTTCTGTTGTATAAATAATTAATTGTTCAAGTGATTTCCTTGAAGAACTTTCGGGAAATTCTGCTAAAAGATCCAGTGCTTTGTTACGAAATTCCATCATTTTTTCTTTTGCATAATTTATGCCGCCACTGTTATTTACTTTATTAATTACTTCTGAAACTTTTGCGGGGTTATTATTGTGATTTTTAATTATGTTTATGATTTTTCGTTTTTCAGAATATGATGAATTACTAAGCATTGATATCAAAGGGAGTGTCATTTTTTGTTCTTTTATGTCAATGCCATTGGGTTTGCCGGTTGCCCTGCCTTTTTCGTAATCAAAAAGATCATCTTTTATTTGAAAAGCAATACCAATATTTTCGCCAATCAGATGCATTTTATTAATTGTATTATCATCAGCACCTGATGATGCAGCACCTGAAGCACAACAGGAAGCAATCAGCGAAGCGGTTTTTTTACGGATAATCTCGAAATAAATATTTTCTTTAACATCAAGTTTTCTTGCTTTTTCAATTTGCAGTAATTCGCCTTCACTCATTTCTTTAACAGCATCAGTTACAATTTTTAATAACCTAAAATCATCATTATCAAGCGAAAGCAATAAGCCTTTTGAAAGTAAGTAATCACCGACAAGCACAGCAATTTTATTCTTCCATAAAGCATTTATTGAGAAAAAACTTCTGCGTTCGTGCGAATCATCAACAACGTCATCATGAACTAAAGTGGCAGTATGTAATAATTCAATTAAAGAGGCTGCCCGGTAAGTTGTTTCATTAATATCGCCACATATATCTGCTGTAAAGAAAACGAACATAGGCCGCATTTGTTTACCTTTACGCTTGATAATATAGCGTGTGATAATATCAAGTAGCGGTACGGAGCTTTTGATTGAAGATCTGAATTTTTTTTCAAATTCAACAATATGGTCCTGAATGGGAGCCTTTATGTCTTTTAATGAAATCATATAAAAGTTTGTCAAAAGTAATATAATTCTTAAAATTAATAACGATATTTTATAATTTCCAGTATAATTGATTTTGAGTGAAAAAATTGTGTTAATTTTACAAAAAGATTTATATGCTAAAATATCCTGCAAAAATATTAATCGCTTTCGGGGAAGCTATAGGTGGGAATGAAAAAATATTTAACTGGCTTCTAAATAATGATTATCCCGAACTTGCGGCATTATCAAAAGCTATTCGCGGAAGCGATGAAGCATTTGTTTGGTTGATGAAAAGTAAATTTCCTCAACTTGCCGCATTGGATTCGGCTATTGATAATGATAAGAAGGCATATTTATGGCTGAAAAAATACCAATTTGATTTTTTAATAATATTTGCAGATGCTTGCCATCGAAAACCTCAGGCTATATCGTGGTTGAATAAGAAAAATTTAAGGATATTTTTATTTCTGGCAAAAAAAATTTATGATTTAAGGAATAGCCAAACTTATGATTATCACAAAATTCACTTTTAATATTTACTCGCATTTTGAGTACCCGCAAGCTTTACAGATTAAACATCCATCCTGATAAACCAATCCTTTTTGATCGCCACATTCCGGGCAGGTATTACCGGGTAATGATGTTCCGTCTGGAATATATTTTTTCAAGGCTCTTACTACTCCGTTTTTCCATGTATTGATTGATTCATTGTCGAATGTTAAGTTTGATATAAGGTCAACAACAAAAAGTAAGGGCATACCATGTCTTAAAATTCCGGAAATAAGCTTGGCATAATTCCAGAATTCTTTGTTAAATAATCTTGATAATCCTTGTATTGTTGTTTTATATCCCTCTTTGTCTTCAAATTGGAAATCGTATCTTGTACTTTGATCTTCCAGTTTATGACGAATTACCCAACCATTTGTAACCCAATTTGGCAGGTAAAATCCTTCTGCTTTACCTGTGAAAATTTCATAAGGTTTATTTTCATATTTACCAATAACAGATATCCATTTTTCATAATCATTTTGAAAACGGACAATATCGGCTTCCAGGATTTTTGGCCTTGGTGGTGCATTGGTTTCTTTGAATTCATCGTCATTTTTGGTTTTCTTTTCTTCATTTGAAATCAACACACCTGTTCTGGAATTTTCGCGGTAAATTGTCATTCCTTTACAGCCGCTTTTCCATGCTGTTTTGTAAATTTCACTTACCAGTTCTTCGTTAACTTCACTTGGAATATTAACTGTAACGCTTATGGAATGATCCACCCATTTTTGAATAGCTCCCTGCATTTTTACCTTGTTCAGCCAGTCAATATTGTCTGAAGTAGCTTTGTAATAAGGTGATTTTTCAATTATTGGAGCTAATTGTTCTTCAGAATAATTTTTTACTTCATCTACATTATATCCGTTAATTTTCAACCATGTTAAAAATTTTGGATGTAAAACATCATATTTTTCCCATGAATCGCCCATTTCATCGGTAAAAGATATAACGACGTCTTTATCATTAGGATTAACTTTTCTTCTTCTTTGATAAGAAATTTTATAAACGGGTTCAATGCCTGAGGAAGTTTGAGTACAAATACTTACACTCCCGGTTGGTGCAATAGTAAGCAGGGCGATATTTCGTCGTCCGTATTTTACCATATTTTCATAAACTTTTGGGGCTGCTTCTTTGATGCGATTGATAAACGGATTATTTTTTTCTCTCTCTATATTAAAAATCGGGAAACAACCTCTTTGTTTAGCTAATTCCACGGATGAACAGTATGATTCAATTGCAAGCAGCTTGTGGACTTCAGTGGAAAAATTTGTTGCAACTTCCGTACCATATCTGCATCCCAGTGCTGCAAGCATATCGCCTTCGGCAGTAATTCCGATGCCTGTTCTGCGACCTTCAATACTTTTTTTTCTGATTTTTTTCCAAAGATTATGTTCAGTTCTTTTTATTTCAAAATCTTCAGGGTCGGAATCAATTTTTGCAATTATTTTATCAATTTTTTCAATCTCCAAATCAATTATATCATCCATTATTCTTTGGGCATAATGAACATGTTTTGAAAACAGATCACCGTCAAAGCTTGCATTTTTTGTAAACGGATTGTCCACGTAGCTGTATAAGTTAATGGCAAGTAACCGGCAGCTATCATAAGGACATAAAGGAATTTCACCGCAGGGGTTTGTTGATAATGTTTTGAATCCTAAATCGGCATACGAATCAGGGACTGATTCTCTAATTATTGTATCCCAGAAAAGAACACCTGGTTCAGCTGATTGCCATGCATTGTGAATAATTTTATCCCATAATTGCCTTGCATCAATTTCTTTGGTTACTGTTGGATTATCTGATTCGACCGGATATTGTTGAATGTATTTTTTGTTTTCAACAACTGCCTTCATGAATTCATTGTCAATTCTTACAGAGATGTTGGCTGATGTAACTTTTCCGAGTTCCTTTTTAGCATCAATAAAGTTTTCTGCATCGGGGTGTTTAACAGAGATGCTAAGCATAAGGGCTCCTCTTCTTCCATCCTGAGCAACTTCACGGGTAGAGTTTGAGTATCTTTCCATGAAGGGAACTATCCCTGTTGATGTAAGTGCAGTATTTTGTACTGAGCTTTTTTCTGGACGAATATGTGAAAGGTCGTGTCCTACACCTCCTCTTCGTTTCATTAGCTGAACCTGTTCCTGATCAACTTTTAAAATTCCTCCATAGGAATCATAATTTTTATCACTGCCTATTACAAAACAGTTTGATAATGAGGAAATCTGAAAATCATTTCCGATTCCTGCCATCGGACTTCCCTGTGGAATAATATATTTAAAGTCTTTGAGTAAATTATATATTTCTTCTTCGTTAAGTGGTTCGGGATATTTTTTTTCAATTCTTGCAATTTCTTTTGCCAGCCTTCTGTGCATATTGTCAGGAGTAAGCTCAAAAAAATCGCCGTTGCTGTTTTTAAGGGCGTATTTTTTCATCCAAACATCAGCAGCTAAAGTATCTCCTTTAAAATATTCGATTGTTTTTTCCAGAACTTCTTTCTCAGGATATTTTGTATATACTTCTTTTTTGCTTTGCGGATGTATTTCTGTGACCTTTTGCTCAGACATATCTTTTTCTATTTCCAAATCTTCTTTTGGAATATCAGGTCTGATTCTTTTTTCCAAAACCCCATCATAAAAATCAGGTTTTTTTATCTTTTCCAACTCCTTATCAGTACTGGCAAAAAGGGTATTATCCATGCTGTTTTAATAAACTTTAAATTATCAATTAATTATTCTTAAAATATTGTTTTACAGTTAGATACGAAACAATGGAAGTAAAAATTTTCGGTATGCAATATACAATACAAAAATAGTTTTTGTGAAAAAATTTATCAACAATTAATAGTTAATAAAATATAAAATGCTGAATTTAAAAAAACTAAAACATAAAAAAATGTTGATTTAATTTTTTAAATAAATAAAATTAAAAATCAAGACTTAATGAGAGATAAAAAATCGAAGGTTTAATAATTCCATCTTCAACACCCCATGCCCAATCGGCTCTAATAAAATATCCAAGCAGCCTGCTTCTTATACCAAAGCCGAACCCGCCGACAATCGGGTCTTTTTGAAGTTCAACAGTAATTTTTAATGGTCCGTTCTGTATTATTCTTGTATATAAAGAATTTTCACTTGAATATGGGTTAAGACCTGTCCAGGCAGTTCCGATATCACCGAATCCAACTATCTGGAAATTATTCAGGAAATCGGATTTGATAGGACGGTTAAAGAAATATCTGAAAACAGGAAATCGGAGTTCGCTGTTGATCACAATAAAATTGTTGCCATTACGGATGTTTTGATTAAAGCCCCTCATATTGGTTGCAAGGGTTTGATATGCATAATTCTGTGAGAAATCTATTGGTGTCCGTTGATCAAATTTCGGGAAAAGCCAGTTATCAACTCCACCCATGTAATATATCAACTTGTTTTTCCCAAAGGAAGTACTTGCTGCAAAACGGTTTGCCCAAATAAAAGTACGGTGAATTTTTTGGTAATGCCTGAAATCCAAACCCAAAACTATTAGATTGCTTGATTTTTCATTTAATAATTGGAAGTATTCACCGAAAATTTTGTAACGAGTACCATAATAAAGATTTAATCCGAATTTTCGGGTGTCATCATAAATAAATTCTCCTTTAAGTCCTACCCAATTTTTACTTTCATTAGGTACTTTCAGATTATACTGGTCGGTTGAAAGATAAACTGACAGGTCATTTCTGAAAGAAGCTGTACCTTTAATACACATTGCCTGATTAAACGGCCATTTTAGAATATAATAAATTTCGTGCGAATGTATCCTGACTATTGAATAATATCCGACATATTCTTCTGTTCTGCGATGAAAAATAATCTCTTTATCAAGTCGCTTTTTTAGATTGCTGTAACTTAAGAGGTATTCATTATTAATAAAGTTTATATTTAATCTTACGCCCCCGGTAATTCTGTAATCTTCCATTAAATCTGTAATGCCTATCTTAAAAAGTGCATTAAGTCCGGGATTTAAATATATGGGGTAAACACCTCCTGTAAATGCCTGATATGTTGTATTTAAAAATGTAAAATCAATTTGTGTTACAAGTTCATTAATTGAATATTCAACATTGTAATTACGTCTTTTCGGAATAATGAATTTTTCATAAGTTTCATCATCAAAAATATAATTTGTATCGCTGGTTTTTAAGATTTCTTTTCCTTCAATCTTAAAAAATGATTGTTTTTCAAATTCGTAATTATTAATGTTAATATTATTTTTTTTGGTTTTTTCAGTTTCATCTTCATGAACGGTTGAAAATCTTTTGCGGCGTTTTCTTTTTTGTTTTTCAGGTTCTGATACTTGTTCTTTGATTTTTTTAATTTCTTTTTTATAGGTTTGAACCATTTGGTTCATGTATGCAGTGTTTTGCAATTCAGTAGCTTGCAGATGTTTGGCTAAAAGTAAATCTTTAACATATAATTTATAAACTTCATCAGAATAAATTATTTGCGAATATTTTTTTACCTTAGGATTTATATTTTGTTCAATAATGTTTCGCGAATAATTAGTAACAGGAAACGATTGAGTGAAATACCTGTAATGAACGGTTGTGTCAACAAAACTGATTGTGCTGTCGAACCGGGCAATATACTGATTATAAATTCCATTTTCGTCACTGAGATAACTGATGTAATTTTCCTGATACTCCATAGCTTGTATTTCATTGGCAAGCGGAGTATTTGTGATTCGTCGTAAAACATTGTTTCGTTTAGCATAATCATAAAGGAAAAGATCATTGTTTTTTGGTAGATTAATAGGAATATTATTTTTTTCAAACCTTATTGTATCGTTTATCCTGTTTGAGCTAAATATTATTTTTTTTGAATTATTTATAAAACGCGGTTGAAGGTCATCATAAATATCATTGGTTATTTGCTCATGCGATCCTGCGGCAATATTAAAAACATAAATATCCGACTGACCTTTTTGAACTGCTGACAGCACAAAATATTTTCCATTGTTTGAATAAGAAAAATCAATTATTTTTTCAAAATTTATCAAAACCCGTTTATCAAGTTTACGGTTTTCCAGAGTATAGAAATACAGAAATATGTGTCCCTTTCTTTCAACAATAAAAGCTAATAACTGTCCCGTAGGATGCCAGGCAAGCATAGGATATGAATAATCGGTTTTTTCATCTAATTTAAATCCTGATTTATAAATACGTTTTGATTTTTGAGTTTCAAAGTTGTATATCCAAATTTTATATTGTCCCAATTGATTAGTAGTGTAAGTTGCATATTTCCCATCAGGACTGGTTTTTAACTGACTATAAATTGTATTTTCTTTGCTTTTCTTTAAAAGGGGATTCTCAGGAAGATATCTGTTGCTGGATGAACTATATACTTCGCGGTAATAAGTCAGCCATTCGGTAATTAAATTTTTAAAAGATACACCGATAACATACAAAAAACCATTTTCAATGCTATTACTGATATTTGTCATGTGGATGATATCCGGCACAGATGATTTTCCGTATTTATCCGAAATATATTTCCATAGAGAATGACCTGCATCAATGGCATTCGTTCCTGTAAGATGATTGAATTTTTTATAGTCACCCGAAAGTACACCATCTTTAACACGATTATCAATATCAGTATTCCATTCTTCAGAAAAAAAAGAAATTAAACCATTAAGGTACCAATCGGGTAAAACGAATAATGTGGTATTTTTTATTTGCGAACCTATAGTTCCGCCATACATCATCTGGTTAATCAGAGCATGAGCTATTCCAGCCCTGATTTGTTTTTCAAAATTCGAATGATCACCATCAAAATATATAAAAACTTTATTGCCGATAATATGTGTGATGCCCCCTGTATTATATTGTTCATCGCTGATTAACCCAATATTGCTTTGCTTTAAATCGGATAAATTATTATATATGATAAACTGAATTTTATCTTCAAGATTGGATTCGAGCTTTTGTTCAAATTCAGGAATATACGACTGTGCGTATTTGGATGTAAAAATGGCAAGTTCTTTCCCGTTACGGTAAAAATAAGTGTCAAAATCATCAAACATATAAAATGTCCAGAAAAAATTGCTGTATTGAACCCTGTTTTGTCCAAAACTTAATTGTGAGCCATTATAAAATTGAGAATATGTTTTAGCAGGAAATATTATAATTAACAATACAAAAATATGTATTAACAAGAAAAGAAATAATTTTTGTTTTGTCAATCTGCTCATTAGCTAAAAGTAAAAAATTAATCTTTATTATTCATACCGAAGATAAAAGGTGCTAAATTAAGATTATTTTTTTAATGCAGGAACACTAAAATTGTTCTGAAACATTAAATTTATAACTTTGCAAACTTTATAATATTTTATCAGATATAAATTTAAAGTGATTATTTTTAATGTTAATGATTTATGATTACAATAAAAAAATTTGTTTTCAATTCCTTTCAGGTTAATACTTATGTTTTATTTGATGAAACAAAAGAGTGTGTAATTATTGACGCTGCATGCTATGAGGATTTTGAAAAAGAAGAATTAGTTGAATATATTGCAAGAGAAGGTTTAAAACCCGTAAGATTACTTTATACCCACTGTCATATAGATCATATTTTGGGTAATAATTTTGTAGCAGGTAAATATAATTTAGGACTTGAAATACACAGTGATGGACTGCCATTTCATAAGGGTGTAAAGAATCATGGGGTAGCTTTTGGTTTTGATTTAGAACCACTTACAGAACCGGGCAATTTTTTAAAAGACGGTGACAAAATTAAGTTTGGAAATTCAGAACTTGAAGTTTTATATACACCCGGACATGCGGATGGCAGTGTTTGTTTTTTAAACCGTAAACAAAAGTTTGTGATTGTCGGCGATGTATTATTTAACCAAAGCATTGGGCGAACCGACCTTCCAACAGGCGATTATGACCTTTTGATAAAAAGCATCAGGGAAAAGCTTTTTACATTACCCGATGATTTTACTGTCTATCCTGGACACGGACCGGAGACGAGCATAGGGTTTGAAAAGGTGAATAATCCGTATTTGACGATGTAATGAGATTGTTTCAAATTCTATGATGTTTCGCAATTTTCGTAAAATGTTTCAATGATTTTTGTTTTTTATTACAAATAAATATATTATCCGGATTACAATTTTTATTGCATATAGTGTATATTATTCGGATATTTGCTGTTTAATAATATGTTATGCTGAAATTGAGAACGAAACACTTAATTAAAAAATATTTAATACATCATCAAAACTAAAAGGGGAATAAGCATGAAGAAGAAACTATACGGTAGATACATCGTTTCTGATCTTGAGATTTGTCATGGCAAACCAACATTTCATGGTACACGTGTAATGGTGGCAGATGTTTTAGAACAAGTCGCAGATGGATTAGATTGGGAAACGATTATTGAAGAATGGCATGGAAGTATTTGCAAAGAAGCAATAGCTGAAGCAATTAGTTTGTCAAGGCAGGCATTTCTTGAACATGTTGACGATTATACATTGGAGTTATCAGTTGTATGAACATTTTAGATGAAAACGTAATTGAAAATCAATGTCAGCTTTTACGAAGATATAATGGTGTTGTTTTTTTGAAAGTTAAGTAAATTATATTCTGCAATTTCCTTCCGCATAAGTTTACAATTCCCTGATTTTAATATTTCTAAACCAAACATCATCCCCATGGTCCTGCAGTCCGATATAGCCTTCTTTGGCTGTATTTACGAAATCTTCATAGTCTTTGAATTTGCTTTTTGCGACCATGTCATTCCAGTCCTGTGTCCAAAGGTGATATTCCAGCACATTTTCGCCATTTACCCAGTGAACTACTGTTCCCTTG
>JAUWKH010000403.1 GCA_030614305.1 Bacteroidota bacterium | reverse complement strand
AATTTACAATCTTTCGGGTTTTTTAATCCTTTTAATATCTCTCCGCAAATACATCCTTTGTGTTCAACAGTTGGTTCAACTTCTACTTCTATTTTATTTTCAGCATCAAAATTGCTGTATTTTTCTCTTATTTTCAATCCGCTTTTTGGTAAAACTCCCAGTCCACGCCACCAGTCATCTCTTAATTCAAACACTTCATTCATTATTTTTTGAGCTTTGATGTTGCCTTCGGGTTTTACTGCCCTTTTATATTCAATTTCTACTTTAGGACTGTTGGTTTCAAACTGTTTGACCAGCATATAAATTGATTTCATCATATCAAAAGGTTCAAATCCTGAGATAACGCAACACAAACCGAATTTTTCAGCAATATCGGTATAAATAGCCGAGCCGGTTATTGTACTCACATGTCCGGGAGCTATATAGCCGTCAATTTTTATACCTTCATCAATTAATGCAGCCATTGCAGGAGGCATAATTTTATGAGAACTGTATAAATAAAAATTTGAGATTTTTTGTTCTGTTGCATTTAAAATCCCTACTGCACTGCCCGGTGCGGTTGTTTCAAAACCTATTCCGAGAAAAATTACTTTCTTATCCTTGTTTTCTTTTGCAATTTTTAAAGCATCAAGAACAGAATAAACAATACGTATGTCTGCTCCGTTTGCTTTTTCTTTATCTAATGTAGATGTTGAACCCGGAACCCTTATCAAATCACCATAAGTGGTAATGATTATATTATCTAAACGACTATATGCAATGGATTGGTCAATAAATTTATTACTTGAAACACAAACCGGACATCCGGGTCCTGAATGTAATTTTATTGTCGGGGGAAGAAGTGCAGGAATACCGAATTTATGAATTGACATTGTATGCCCGCCACATACTTCCATTAATGAAACATTTTTTGTTGAAGCTCGTCTTATGTTTTCTGCAAGTTCTAAAACAAGGTTTTTATCCCTGTACTCATCAATATATTTCATACTATCCTCTCTCCTGTTATTTTTTCCTCTTCATCTAATTGCCGGTTAAATTCTTCAAGTTCCCTGAAGATTTTTAATGTTTCTGCGGCATCTTCTTTACTTAATTTCTGAATTGCAAAACCTGTATGTAATAATATATAATCACCTATGTTAACGTCATCAATCATTTGAAGGCTTGCATTGTATTGTGCACCTCCAACCGAAACAACTGCGTTGGTCCCGTTAATTGATTCAACTTTTGCAGGAATACTTAAACACATATTTTTATAGAATTTTATTTCTTAATTCAAGATAAAAGATAAAAGATAAAAGTTTAAAGATTAAAGTTATTAAATGATTTACGAATTACGAATTGATAAGTTTCTTTCTTGCAACCCGTAACCATTTATCTATTTAGTGCCTTTCTATAAAGTCAAACAAATTTTGAAATAAAGCACCAAATAACAAATAACAAAAAACAAATAAATACCAAATATCAATGATCAAAACTTGTCCGTCCATACGGATTCCTTTCAGTCATATGAAGCGAAGCAAATCCGTATGGATGGATGACTGAAACTGTTTTGGTAATTGAATTTTTGGTCATTGAGATTTATTTGTATTTTGGTGCTTGTCATTT
>JAUWKH010000237.1 GCA_030614305.1 Bacteroidota bacterium | reverse complement strand
TCTTTAAAATGCTTACGATTAATATTACAAAACACTAATTATTGTCTGACCATAAAGTCCGAAAGTTTAAATAAATATTAAAAATCACAAATGACAAGCACCAAAATACAAATAAATCTCAATGACCGATTCCGAAAGCTTTCGGAACAATATTCAAAGCTGTTTTGAACATTTGATCATTGATATTTGGAATTTATTTGTAATTTGTAATTTGTAATTTGGTGCTTCATTTTATGTAAATCCTTGACTTTATAGACCGACACTAATTAGATCAATTTCACCTCATTTTACATTAAGACAGCCATACGTAAAAAATGGTTGCATGAAAAGTATAGATGGGAAAACATAAAAACGGTTATTTGCAAAATCATTACGAATATTAATCAGATATATACGCTGGATAAATAAATGAATAATTTATTGTTGTTATTAAAAGTGAATAATACATTTGCATTAATATTGAATTTTAAATTTCTCAACTATCTTACAATATGGAAATAGAATTTATAATAGTATTGATCCTTTATATTATAGTTTCTATTTTTCTTTCTATTGAAGGAACAAGAAGAAATATTGGCGGATTAGCAATATTTATTATAAGTATTTTTCTAACCCCTGTTGTTGGGATGATTTTTCTGTTTACTTCCCCCCGAAGAGCCACAGGCATGCATTATGTAAAACAATACAGATGTAAGCGATGTAAATTTAACTTTACCGAAAAACACGATTATTGTCCTATATGTGAGAGAGAAGGCGTAAAAGTAGAGTTAGAGCCTCGTTGGATGAAGATAATTTAAGCTGTTTTTTACCTTCCGATTAAAAAAAAGTAAAAACTTTTTGAAGTTTAAAAATAATTTAATATATTTGTAAAATAAAACAAATATAGTCAAATTGAACAGACATGAAAATTGATGAAACTAAAGACGTAATTTTAAATGTAGCAACTAATATATTCAGCAAATTCGGCTTTCATAAAACCACTGTTGATGAAATTGCCCGGGCCGCTCATAAAGCAAAAGGTTCTGTTTACTATCATTTTAAGAGCAAAGAAGAATTGTTTCAAGGAGTTATAGATAAAGAATTTCAGGTACTGAGAGGTGAACTGATAAAAGCGATAGATAGTGGAAATAATGCTAAAGAAAAACTAGCAAACTACATTACTGTTAGAATGAAAACATTAAACAAGTTAACTAATTTTTATGATGCATTAAAAAATGATTACTTGAATTACCTTAATTTTATTGGCGAAATAAGAGAAAGATACGATAATGAAGAAACAATTCTTATTAAATCTATTTTAACAGGAGGAGTGAATAATGACGAATTTGAAATAAATAATGTCGAAATAACAGCTCCTGCGATTTTGACAGCTTTAAAAGGATTGGAAATGCCTTTCTTTTTAGAAAATAAGTATAATGAACTTGAAAGCAGGTTAAATGAATTGATTTCAATCCTTATCAGAGGAATCAAGAAACGTTAAATTTTTTAAATAAAACTGACTAAAAAACAATATTTGTACAATTGGTATGGTTTTTGTGTTTTAATTCCAGAAATTGATTGCACATATATTCAAATGATAAAATTGAGGGCACATTATTAAATCAAATCAAAAAATATGAAAACTAAAAAATTTATTTTTCAAAAAGTAGTTGAAAGCATTATTTTCAACAAACATCTAAGACCTGTTGCCGCCAGGCAATTAGACAATTATATGTTTAATAAATTCTCGAAAGATAGAGGTTTTGCATCTTATGAGGAAAGATTGAAAAGATATCAGTTTTATTCCAACTTGTTGAACGTTGCTGAAAAGAACCTGGATAAAGGATATTATTCTAAAACAGGAATGAAAAAAATGATCCGTTCTATGACAGGAAGCAAATTTGTAATGAAGGCAGAGGATAAAATAGGAAAGATACAAATTGATTATAAATTAAAATATGGTGAATATCCTCCCGGATTTATTGTTTTAGCTCCTTCACAGAGATGTAATTTACAATGTACGGGCTGTTATGCAGGAAGCACCAACCGGACAGTATCAACGCTCCCATATTCTGTTGTTGACAGGATAATCGGTGATGTTCATGATGTATTTGGCAGAAAGTTCGTGGTGATTACCGGAGGCGAGCCATTTATTTACAAAAGTGACGGCAAAACACTTTTAGACATTTTCGAAAAATATAAAGATGTGTTTTTCCTGGTCTACACAAACGGAACCTTAATAACACCTTCCATAGCTCAAAGGCTTTCGGAATTAGGAAATGTTACACCTGCAATATCTGTTGAAGGTTATGAGCAGGAAACGGATGAGCGTAGGGGAAAAGGAGTTTATAATAAAATAATGAAAGCTATGGAAAACCTGAGGAAAGCAGGGGTTCCGTTTGGAATTTCGGTAACAGCAACGAGTAAAAACTATGAGCTTTTACTTACTGATGAATTCTACGATTATTATTTTGAAAAATTGGGTGCTTCGTACATGTGGCAATTTCAATTAATGCCTATCGGGCGTGGTAAGGAAACTTTTGATCTGGTTGTGTCACCCGAAAAAAGAGTAGAGCTTTACAAAGTTTGGGAAAGAGTATTAACTGAAAAAAAATATCCTATGGCCGATTTCTGGAATAGTGGTGTTATAAGTAACGGATGTATAGCTTATGGCAGGCATAACGGATATATCTATATTGATTGGAACGGAAATATTACGCCCTGTGCTTTCGTGCCTTATTATGTTGATAATGTATATGATTTATACAAAGAAGATAAAAATCTCGGCGATGCAGTTCAATCTCAGTTTATGAAAAACGGACGTAAGTGGCAACAAAATCATGAAAAAACACGCAAAAATCATCTGATGCCATGTTCGATAAGAGACCATTATAAAAATTTCAGAGAAAACATAATTACAGATAAAACAAAACCTGAAGACAAACAAGCAGCCGAAGCTTTAAAAGATGCAATTTATTTTCAGACTATGGTTAATTATGATGAAGAATTAGCGAAATTAACTGAAAATATTAATGAACCCGAATATAGTGATTTATTACAGGAAATAGAAATATAATAATCAGTATTTAAAATGTATAAATAATGAATAATAACAAAATAAGAAAAACGGCATTAATCACAGGTGCTACAAGGGGAATCGGATATGAGCTAACAAAATTATTTGCGGGAGATTATTATGATTTGGTTTTAGTGGCAAGAAATAAGGATAAATTAAAAGAAATAAAAGAAGATCTTAGTAATAAATGTGATATAGATATATTAATAATTGCAAAAGATCTTTCAGTGCCAAATTCAGCCATTGAAATATTTAATGAAATAGAAGAAAGACAGATTGTAATTGATGTTTTGGTAAATAATGCAGGAATAGGCGATTTTGAATTATTTAATAACGAAAATCTATTGAAAATATCGCAAATTATGCAAATTAATATTGTTTCACTAACAGAATTGACTAAATTGTTTTTAAAAGGAATGGTTGACAGAAAAGAAGGGAAAATATTAAATGTTTCATCAATGGCAGCTTTTCAACCTGGTCCGTATATGGCAGTTTATTACGCAAGTAAAGCTTATGTTCAGTCTTTTTCCGAAGCAGTAGCAAGCGAATTGAAGGGGACTG
>JAUWKH010000282.1 GCA_030614305.1 Bacteroidota bacterium | reverse complement strand
TCAAAATCATGTTTAAAAATTATATTAAAAGTGCATACAGAAATATCGTAAGGAATAAGTTCTATTCGGCAATAAATATTATTGGTCTGTCAATCGGTATTATTGCTACGATTTTTATTCTTCTTTATAATCAGAGTGAACTTTCTTATGACAGGCATCACGAAAAACACGAAAGGATTTATCGCCTTGAATCAAACTTTACAATCAGTGGCAAGCATGACCTTTTTGCTGTAACAGCTGTTCCCCTTGGCCCTGCGTTTAAGTTGGAATTTCCAGAGGTAGAGGAGTTTGTAAGGTTTGCAGGAGGTGATGGAATATTGATAAAATACGATAAAAAAGAATTTTATGAAGATGCATTGTTTTATACAGATTCAACAATTTTTGATGTGTTTACCCACGAATTTATTTTGGGTGAGCCTGAAAAAGCACTGACAGAACCAAATACCTGTGTCTTTACCGAAACATTGGCTAAAAAATATTTTGGTGATAAAAATCCTATCGGCGAAGTTATTACAGATGCCGATAATGTGAATTTTAAAATTACAGGTGTAATAAAAGATCTGCCTGAAAATTCACATTTAAAATTCAATGGTTTATTTTCTGTAGCTACACTTTCCGAGCGATTTGGCAGAGAACGGTTTAATAGTTTTGAACCGGGAGCTTTCTGGAATATAAGTCCATATACTTATGTTTTACTGAAAGAGAACAGCAATATTGAAAGTGTTTTTGAGAAGTTCCCGCAGTTTTATGAGAAATATATGAAATCAATAGGCGATCAGATCAATGCAAGTTTTCAGGTAATGGCAACACCTCTGGCTGATATTCATCTTACTTCAAATCTTAGTAGCGATCAACCTACAGGAAATAAAGCTTATGTATATATATTTTCATTTGTTGCCCTTTTTATTTTGTTAATTGCTGCAATCAATTATATGAATATGGCAACAGCAAGGTCGGCTACGAGAGCAAAAGAAGTTGGGATAAGAAAAGTTTTGGGAGCATTCCGCTCACAGTTAATGCGGCAATTCCTCAGTGAATCGGTTATCTTAGCAATTATTGCCCTTGTAATAGCCGTTATTTCAGTGTATTTGCTACTGCCAATTTTTAATGAAATTGCCGGGAAAAATTTAGTGTTTGGTTTTAGCTCAACACCGTTTATCCTGCTGGAAATATTTGTGATAGCAGTAATTATCGGTCTTATTTCAGGGAGTTATCCTGCTTTTTATTTATCTTCATTTCTTCCTGTAAAAGTGCTGAAAGGGAAAATTAATACCGGCAGAAAAGGAGGATTATTAAGGAAGATTTTAGTGGTGTTTCAGTTTGTTATTTCAATTGTTATGATTATCGGGACTATTGTTGTTTCAAAACAATTAAATTATCTTAAAACAAAAGACCTTGGTTTTGAAAAGGAAAATATTATTGTAGTTGGTGTTCAGGATACTGCATTTTTAAGAAAGGTTCCGGTATTCAGGGAAGAACTTTTACAAAATCCGAATATTGAAAATGTTTCAACATCATCAGGTGTACCTGGCAATATTCGAAGTATAATTGTTATGAGAGTTGAAAAAGATGAGAAGATCAGTACACCTGCAGAAACCGGTGATAGCCTGAAAATTTCAAATGCAGATAGTACAGGAAATACAGATACTACGACTTTCCAAACCGGAAGCAGAATGGTTGAGCATGCCCTGAATTTTATTATGACTGATACTAATTATATTGACTTATTTGATATTGAGATAACAGAGGGCAGGAATTTTGACCGCAAGATGGGAACAGACCTTGAAGAAGGAGTAATAATAAATGAAGCTACTGCCAGGGAATTGGGCTGGACTGATGATCCTTTGGGTAAAAAAATTGATTTCGGAATTGATCTGGACGGCACTGCTCTAAGATATACAAAAGTTATTGGTGTTGTTAAAGACTTTCATTATCGTTCTCTGCATAACAAAATTGACCCCTTGTTAATTTTCCTCAGTAATCGCCCAAGATACTTCATGTCAATTCATATTAATAAAAAGAACCAACGGCAAACACTTGATTATATTGAAGAAAAATGGTACGAATTTGGAAATATTAATCCTTTTGATTATGATTTTCTTGATAAAACCATGGATGAAATGTATGAAGCTGAAGAAAACATCGGGAGGATATTTCGCATAGCTTCGATATTGTCAATATTTATTGCTTTATTAGGATTACTTGGCTTATCTTCTTTTATTGCTGAGCAAAGAACCAAAGAAATCGGGATACGTAAAGTACTTGGCGCCTCAATTGAAAGTATCTTAAAAATATTGTCTAAAGAGTTTGTTATCCTTATTGTAATTGCATTTATTATTGCTTCACCTTTAGCATGGTGGGTACTTGATGACTGGTTGAACACTAATTTTATTTACAGTACAACAATCGGATGGTTTTCATTTGTATTGGCCGGATTGTTGGCTCTTGTAATAGGCTTACTAACAATCAGCTATCACATTGTAAAAGCTGCGACAGCTAATCCGGTTGATTCAATTATGTGTGAATAATAGCAAGCAGATGTTGGGTTAGTTGATGAAACGGATTGCTTTGTTTATAAATTTACAAAGTACGTAGAATGGATTCTATGGACAACTGGCTTTGTTAAATATGTGACAAATTTTATTTAGGATTATATCGCTCATTAAATTGTTATCTCCTTTTGCTACAAGTATTGTAAAAGTATCAAGCTTTGTAAAAAATTTTTGATCATAATATGATTCTAATCTATGCCTTATATCTTGATATTTTGAGAAATCCTGTTGATCTTCCGGCAATTTAAAATAATTATTAAATTCATTTTGAAGTATAATCATTGAATCAAGAACATCATTATAATTCTGATTAAATGCAATTGTTGGTAAAAAAACAAATAATATTAAAAATTTTCTCATAATTTTATTCTTGTAAGTCCGCTAAAGCGGACTATTAATAATATTGTTTAAATCTGATCACCACGCTGAAGCGTGGTGCTATTTTTTAACCCAAGTTGAATATTTGCAAGTGTAAAATATTGACATGTAATGATATAAGGGCATGGTTGTCGTTTGTTGGGGGACTACAGATTTTTTTTATAAAAAGGTACGGGGCTTAATTT
>JAUWKH010000277.1 GCA_030614305.1 Bacteroidota bacterium | reverse complement strand
CTTTAATAGAATAAATTAGCTGAATATTTTATGTCAAACTAATTCTTAATTTGATAGAAATACTTTTAAAAATCAGTTTAAAAGTAACAAAAATTCAAGGCTGCTGAAAATTTTCTACAAAAACTACGGAATATGTTTTCTCACGCATTCCAAGCCGTCCCGATGTTTTGTTTGGAATTTGAACATTGAAATTTATCCAGACGGACAAGTTTTGAGATTTGGAATTTTTGTCATTTGTAGGAGTGGGGCAACGAGGAACTTCCATCGTCTTTCACCTACACTAACAAATTACTTATGCTAATAGATTGCAAAACCGTTAACAAAAACTTAGCTTGCGTTTTATAAAAACGTTTAGTAATTAAATTATTTTGTGAGTTACCCTCTGAAAAAATAAAATTTATTAATTTATCATATTAAATGCATCCACAATTTTATCAGGCGTAATAATAATACTATTATCAAATTCTTTTAATCGCCGTTTAAGAAAAAGAGCTTTAATAATTTTATGATTTTTTGCGAAGGGTATATTCCTACATTTCTCTTTTAATTCCGACGACAATTCAGTAATTGATGGATTATCCGTCCATTTTGCTTCACCTACAAGAAGAGTCTTTTTATCTGTTGATTCAGCCACAATATCAAGTTCCATTAGTTTGCCGTTGTTACCGTTTCCCCACCAGCGGGAAGCCGGGTAAAACTGCTTACCGTTAAAAGTAAGACGAGGAACAACCTGACGACATAAATCTTCCCATTGATGTGATATATAAAGTTTGTACTGCGATGAAATCTCATTCCAAACCTTATCAATAAGTCCGAATTCCAATCTGCTTTTATTTGGCACTATAAAAGTAAAATAAAAGTTCATAAATGGGTCTGCTATTTTATACAGACTTTTTTTGGAGGATTTTATTGATACGCCAAAAGGAGTTTCACGTTTTATATATCCTAAATCTATTAAAAAACCAAGAAGACGTGATAATTGAGTCGCAGGTTTACCAAGTCTTCCTGCTATTTCTGAAATTCTGTGACAGCCTATTCCTATCAGGCTCAATACAGAAAATGCCTGCATTGAAGTACGCATCTCGTCAAGAAAAAGTCTTTCCGGTTCTTCAAACAATATTCCGTCAGGATCTAACAAATGATATTTTACAGCTAGCTCAAGACTTTTTTGTGATTTGCGGATTTCCCAATATCTTGGCACACCGCCCCAAACTCCGAATTCTTCTACTGTTTGAATATCGTCTATCTTTAAATATTCTCTAAGAAAAGCAATATTCATAGGCTTTAGCTTAATTATCTCATTACAACGACCATAAAGAGGCGAAGAACTATCAAGGGTCATACTGTACATCATTTGCTGTGAAGAACCACACAAAATCAGATGGTATTTTTCATTTGCCTTATTATCAATTATTTTCTGTAGAATGGAAGGAAGTTCCGGGCTGTTTTTCACAAGATAAGGAAACTCATCAAGACAAACAGTTATATTCTTTTTCAGGTTGTTATTCAGATTTAAAAATAATGTTTCCCAATCAGGATATATTACTTTTGAAAATCCTGGTTTAACATTATCAATACATTTTGCCAAGGATAATATTTGTAAGGATTTTTCACGTAAATCAGCGGCAAAATAAACATCTTTACCAGTTAAGAGTTTCCGAAGCATTGTTGATTTGCCACAACGACGACGGCCATAAACAACAATTAACCTGCTTAGTTTTGATTGTAAAGCGGCTGATATTCGCTGTATTTCTTTATGACGGTTTACAAAAATATTCATCAATTTAATAAATTATGTTTGACAAAAATAATGTTTCTCAAACATAATTGCAAATTTTATTTAAATGAAATCAGCAAAATAAGAATATCATTTAAAATCTAAAAAAATTATCATCAAATTACACAAATTTACACGAATTTTCTAAGCGATGATATCTCCAGCCCAGAGTTTTTGTAAAAATACCTGCCAGGGTAGTTCAGTCCCAAATAACTATTGTGTGCGAAAATTTCCTGATAATTTAAACCAAAAGGAATATATGTAAGGTCAATATCTACTGAAAGACGAGGCATATCGTGATAGAATAAATTTATTGCAGTACCTCCATGCAAGGCGAAATCTTTTTCTCTATCTATTTCAGGCAAAATCCGTAATAATAGTGCAACCTGATTCCTAAATCTTAAATCCATTAAACCAAATGTTTCGGGAGGGTTATTTGATATTCAGGTATTAGTACACCATTGGCTACTATACTTCTTTTTCCTGAACCCAAATTTATTCTATTTAATTGTAAATGTCTGAACCAGGAATGACCGGTCTTTTCAGCAAAATACAGAAACAAACGCTTAACCTTAACAGATGTGCATTGCTCAAGTAAAATCTGAACAGTATCTGGTTTCAACAGGCTTAAACCTTCCATAAGATTGCGAGCCTCTGTCAATTCAAAACGATTAGGCGACAATTTTAAACATTCCATCATGGCTCTGGCAGATCCTGAAATTTTCAAAGTTATTCCTTCTTCGTTGAAATCAATAAGACCTGTATCTTGCGGCAAAAAAGATGAGCTTATCAACGTCGGTTTGGTATCCCAGTTATTATTCCTAATCCAATTTGGTAATTTTTTATCAGGCCGTGCAAACAGAAGTGTTTCTTTTCTTCCTGCCTCAATATAATGAGAATACCCCTGCATTCCAAGTGCTGTACGACCTCCTATATGAATTTGCATTTCGGCTTGCTGCTGAAGTGCATAAATTGCACCGCTTAACAATAACTTTTGGCCACTTCGCATCATTGCCCCTTTTCCGATAGTAATCAGCCAGCCGCTTTTACGGTATCGCTGTTGTAATCCGTAAGAATAACCATGTGCTTTGAGCCAGGACGATAATAATATTACACCCGTTGGCAGTTGTTGCAATATTTGGTTTATTTTTGTGCCTTTTATCATACTTATAGTATAGTTACAGTTGCAAATATAAACTTTATTATTGACAAAATGGTGAAAGGATAAAAAAAATAACTTACATTTTATTATTTTTTTCCTTCGGGACTTCGGGAATGCTTACTAAGGCTACCGCACAAAACCTTTTCCTTGTTTTGTAAAAAAATATTCAGATGCCAAATAAGTTCTTAGCAGAGTTTTTTTGTTTTACCGGGAGTTTGTTTAGTCGTTAAGGGATAATGTTTCAGATGAAGCG
>JAUWKH010000326.1 GCA_030614305.1 Bacteroidota bacterium | reverse complement strand
TGCCTGCGTTTTTTGCCTTGTTATCGAACAAAATAACATCGCCTGTTTTGTCCAACTTATTTCGTAATAATGCCTAACTGTATTCATGGTTATAAATTTTATTCAAAAATTCAAAAAAATGTTGAAATGCTAAAAATCAAGTCGGCAGCCGGCAATCTGCAAAAACCTGTAATCAGTAGTTCGCAATCCGCAACAAGTCAGCAGTCGGCAGTCCATACGGACTCCTTTCAGTCGTCGGCAGTCGGCAAAACTCCGTACTCCCTAATCTGTAACCCGAAACAAGTCGGCAGTCAGCAGTCGGCGATTAATAGGCTGAAGACAGAGGACTGGGGACTGAGGACTGGAGACTGAAGACTGAGGACTGGGGACTCAAGACTTCTACTGCTATTGACACTTTTACTGATTACCAAACCAAACAAGTAATCATCAATCTTCTGAAATTATTTGAACTCCCTTATTACTTACTTTCGTTTTATAAACTCTAACAAAATAAGGATTTTGGGCAAAACCCTTTTGCATGATATCGGCAATATTTTCAATATCATTTTTTTCACAAACAGCAAATACAGAAGAACCTCCTCCACTGATATTGCAACCATAAGCACCTGAGTCAAGTATCTTTCTTTTTATTTCTTTGTATCCGGGAATGGCAGCACCACGAACAGGTTCATGAATATAATCAACACTCACAGCACTGCCGAATTCTTTAATATCTTTTGTGTGAATTGCATGAATAACACGTGAACACCGTGCCATCTGTTCTTTAAGTTTTTCCTGTCCGATTTCATAAGTAATAAATCCACGTGTTGTGCGCTGACTCTTTTTAATCACTGCAAGAACAAACGGGAATTCAGGAATATCAAGCTTTAATACGTCAATAGGATTATAACTTTTAACAAGCACAAATCCACCAAGTAATGCAGCAGCAACATTATCGGCATGAGGAGAGCCGCCTGAAGCGATTTCTCCCATTCTTGCCAGATCAATCATTTCATTATCCGGCATGTTAAGATCAAGCAGTTTGTTAAGTCCGAAAATACATGCAGCAGCAGAGGCGCCGGTAGTTCCCAGCCCACCACCTGATGTCATGTTTTTTATGATTGTAATATTTACTCCCCGGTTAATTTTTTTTCTTTTAAGTAATTCCAAAACGGCAAGACCTGCGGTATTATCTTGAACATTAACCGGAATATTCTGGGTATCCCCGACAATTTTTATGTTAATTTTCCCGGTATCATTCAATGTTAATTTTATCTCATCATAAGGCTCTTTCAAAGCCATAGCAAAAATATCATAACCGGGACCAACATTTGCACTTGTAGCCGGAGCCCTTAATCTTATTTTCTTCATAATAAACTTCTTTCTTCCATTATTGATCTTAATATTTGTGTTTTATTCTCGCTTAATGGAGTTAATGGCAAACGCATTCCACCGGCAGGTAAATTCATCAAATTGAGAGCCATTTTAGCTGCCATCGGGTTGGTTTCAAAACGTAATGCTTCAAAAAGGGGATAATATTCAAGATGAATTTGTTTTGCTTTTTCAATTTCACCGTTTAAAGCAAAGTCAATCATTTCTTTCATAACTTCAGGAACAACGTTTCCCGCTACAGTAAATGTACCGCTTCCGCCTGCTGCCACAAAAGGAAATGCAGTAGTGTCCTTTCCTGTAAAAACCTCAAAGTCATCATCTTTTGTAAGATAAATAACTTTTGCAAGATGGTCAAGTTGTTTGTTGCCGTCTTTTATACCGATAATATTCGGATGTTTTGCAAGAAAGGCTGTCATTTCAGGAGTTATTTCAATTCCTGTTCTACCTTTAGCATTATGAAGGATAATTGGCAGTTCAGATTCGTCAGCAAGTATTTCAAAATACTTAATTACTCCATCCTGTTTTGGTAAAACAAAAAACGGGGAATAAACGCAAATATAATCTGCACCAAGACCGGCAAATATTTTTACTCTTTCTTTTGCTTTCCATAAACTCATTGCACAAGTATCGGGAACAATCTTTGCTTTTCCCTTAGCATTCTCAACTACTATTTCTAAAACTTTTTTCACCTCTTCATCAGTCAGTAATGTATTATCACCTGTAACTCCAAGCGGAGCAATTCCGTGAATTCCAGATTCTATTTGTCTTTTTACAAGTGTTTTTAAACCTTCTTCATCAAGAGATAAATCTTCTTTTAAAGGAGTTATTAATAATGTATAGGCGCCTTTTTTCATGATTTTGATTTTTAATGATTTACGTTAATTGATACTTTATCAATACTTCTTCAGTCGGTTCTCCTTTTTCAGTCCATCCTCTTACAGCATAATATTTTTGTATCAGAGAATTGAAAAATCCTTTGTCAAGTTTTTTGCCTCGCATAAATCCTGCAAGTGATTCTTCATTAAAGAAGCGTCCTG
>JAUWKH010000261.1 GCA_030614305.1 Bacteroidota bacterium | reverse complement strand
GACTGTTTTAACGGCGAGATTTTCAAATGGAAAGATGAAAAAGAGAGAAAAACTTTAAGAAACGCAGACCTTAAACCTTTTGCCGATTTTTTTTGAAGGAAAACTGGATAGCCGCCAGTATACATTCTGGAGGCTCTATTCTTTTAATGACCTGCCCATAGAATTAATCAGCAACATTTATGAGGAATTCCTGAAATCTAAAAAAGGCATCGTTTATACGCCCCCATATTTAGTCAATTTCCTTATTGATGAGCAGATGCCTCTTACCGACTTTCATAAGACTGATTTCAAGGTTATTGATCCGGCCTGCGGGTCCGGTGTTTTCCTGGTTGCCGCATTTCGGAGAATGATTCACTGGTGGAGAATTAGAAATAATTGGAAAAAACCTGGTGCTAACAATCTGAATAAATTAAAAAAGATTCTCAAAAATAATATCTTTGGCGTTGATATGTGTGAAGAAGCTGTGCGCCTGACATTTTTCAGTTTAAGCCTGGCCTTGCTGGACGAGCTGTCACCTAAAGTGATATGGGGAAATCTTAAATTTGATAACCTGCTGGAAAGCAATCTTATAAGTGAAGATTTTTTTAAATTAATAAAAGATAATTTTTTCAAATCTGATTTTGACCTTGTGATCGGAAATCCGCCATTTGAATCAAAATTAACTACTCCTGATGCAAAACAGATTGAAAAACAAAAAATAAGGGAACGGCCAAAACTACCTTATAATCAGATTGCCCTTCTGTTTCTTGAACAGGCCATTAATTTGTGTAAAGAAGGCGCCGATCTTTGCATGATCACTCCTTCCGGACCGTTTCTTTACAACAGCAATTCTAAGGAATTCAGAACATATTTTTTAAGCGCTTATCATGTGCCTCAAATAATCGACTTTACATTTTTAAGTGCAATGCTTTTTGAAAGTGTAAATGTTGCCGTAGCAGTTGTTTTTGCAAAAAAACAGGAACCTATAAAAGATAATCTGCTTCACGTAACAGTCAGAAGGACAAAGCCCGCCAAAGAAAAGCTCTATTTTGAATTGGACTACTATGATTTCCATAGGATATCCTTCCAGGAGGCATTAGAAAACAGGCTAATCTGGAAATCAAACTTATTAGGGGGCGGAAGGTTAAAGCATCTTATGTCAAGGTTCGCTCCTCTAAGATCTTTAGGCGATTATTTAAAAGAAGCAAAAAACAAATATAGCTGGGAAATTGCAGAAGGATTTATCGTTGCCCAAAAAAAGAAAGAAATAGATAAGCTCATAAAGCTTAAAACAAATACAGAAAAATTATCACAAAAAGCAAAAGAAGAATTAGACAAGCTGGAAAAAAAATATAAAAAAGCAAATTATCTTACCGGTAAAAACACTTTGCCTACAGGTGCGTTTACCGAAAAAGGAATTGATGAAACTCAAATTCATATTTTGAAAGAAAAATATTTTTATCGTTCTGCTAACAAAAATAAAAAAATATTCCAGGGGCCTCATTTATTAATCAAAGAGGGAGTCGGAGGAAATTCAATTCCAATAGCATTTAGAAAGGATTACCTTTCTTTCAAAAACGACATTATAGGTATTCACGCTCCTGAAGACCCAATCGACGATTTATTAGAGATTGAAAAACGAATAAAAAATAATAAAACTTACCTTTTCTATGTTGCCGGACTTAGTGGGCGGTACATGGTCGGGCGGGCTACATCTATATTAAAAGAAGATATTGAAAGCCTGCCCTTTCCTGAAGATGAAACTGAGCTTGAACTTACAGAAATTGATCAGATACTGGTGGATGATGTTTTGGATTATATGCTAGATTTTCGTCGAAAAGGTGAAACGTCTGTTGCTGAAAAACCTGTTGATGATTATCAGTTGCATCAATTTTCGGAAATATACTGCCGGGTTTTAAATTCCGTATATAAAGAGTTCAAACCACACGAACCGCTGAAAACCGGCTCATTTATCTGTTTTCCGTTTTACTACAAGGATAAACCTCAAATTAAAACAGAAAATTCGGATGAACTTGAAGCAGATTTATATGAGCTAATCCAAAACAATACTACTACTAATTCAAGAATCGTTAGAATGTTGAGAATATACGAAAAAAATACGATCTATCTGATCAAACCCAAACAAACACGCTACTGGCTCAGATCTATTGCAATTCGCGATGCCGATGAAACGTTTGCCGATCTGGTTGCTCAAGGATATTAATCAATGCTCGCAGATACTTATCAAGCAATAACTTCAGGAAAAATTAAAGGGCCGGAAATAGTCGCTCCCATCATTACTGTCGTGAGTTGTGTGGAGCAGGTTTTGATTATTTTTTCAGAACAGTACACTGATTCGAATATAAAAATTGAAAAAGGGCTAACTCAGAAACTCATCCACCTACTAACTGTTTATGCATCAAAAAAGTACTATCCATTCTATTTTCAAAATGAATATATGGAAGATCCAGAACGAGGCGACAGTCCTCAAGTTGACATCGGGGTCATCAGCACCAGTAAAGAAGGCATTATAATCGGCGTAAAACCCTATGAGGGTGAATCCTTTTTTTCAATAGAGGCAAAAAGGTTAGCCAAATTAGGTTCAAAGAGATCAAAAGAATATTTGGTGGGAAGAACTGAAAAAAATAAATATAATAGCTGCGGCGGTGTGGAACGTTTTAAGCAGGGGATACACGGCAGAGGGCTACCATACGGGGCAATTATCGGTTTTGTTCAGGAATATGATTTTGACTACTGGTATGGTCTTCTTAATTCATGGATTGAAGATTTGATACATAAAAATATATATTCCCCAGTAATTTGGCACATAAGAGACAAACTGAAAAAAGATTATATCAAATCAACCACTGCAAAGTTTATTTCAATAACCTCCCGAAAAAATAATTTTATTACGCTGTTTCATCTGTGGGCAAGATTAAATTAACGAGTAAAACGTGCCGGAAAAAATTCAGACCAATTTCTTCGATTTTTAATACAACTTACCTTTGCTCCGATTTGTGTAATGGAGTCACCCATTAGATGCGTATGGAAAGGTCGCGCAAACTTGCAGTAGGCCTGCCTATGTAGCCGTTTCGTTATCATCACGACAAAATTTGTTAAGAGGCAAAAAACTTTGCCCATGCAGAAACACTAATAAATTTTCCCCATCCCCTGATACAGCTCTTTCGCATTATAAGAACTCCGGACAAAAGGCCCGCTGGCAACTTCGGAAAAGCCTGTCTCAAGGGCAGTTTTTCTCCAGTCATCAAATTCCTCGGGAGAAACAAAACGATCAACCTCTATGTGTTTTTTTGAAGGCTGAAGATACTGGCCAATTGTCAGGATATTGCAGCCGGCTTTGACCAGATCTTTCAACGTTT
>JAUWKH010000018.1 GCA_030614305.1 Bacteroidota bacterium | reverse complement strand
TTCTGTATTCAAACATATCAAGAACAATTTTTCTAACAGCAGAAGCAAAACCCGATAAAACAAATTATTTGGAATGGAATGATTATGAGGGATGGGACGGAGGAGTTGTTTCGTACAATATTTACAGGCAAGTGAATGGCATTTTCAGTCCTGCCCCTATCATTAGTTTACCATTTGGCACAAACAATTATTCAGACGATATTTCGGCATTTACAAATTCACAAAGCAAATACGGTTATTATATTGAAGCTATTGAAGGCAACGGAGAAACTTATCCTTTTCAGGATACTGCAAAATCAAATATTGCAATAGTTAATCAAACACCCGAAATTTATCTTCCTAATGCTTTTGCACCCAAAGGTATTAATAACGAATTCAAACCGCTAACAATTTTTATTGATAATTCAGGTTATTCATTTCAGATTTTCAGTAAATGGGGGCAATTAATGTTTGAAACACAAAATCCAAATGAAGGATGGAACGGAAAATATAAAGGCGATTATGTGCCATTAGGCGTTTACATTTATTGTGTCAGATATAAAACAGAACAAGGAAACTCTTGTGAAAAAAAAGGCACTGTAACTGTTATATATTGATTTTCAATGATAAATTGACCGAAACTATTTTGGTAATTGAATTTTTGAACATTGTGATTTATCCATATTACTGAAAGGAATCCGTACGACCAAATGGAAGTCCGTATGGATGGACGGACTTCCTTTGGTCGTTTGAAATTTGGTGCTTGTCATCCATACGGACAAGTTTTGTAATTTATATAAATTTATATATACTTGGGTTACGGACAGTTCTAATCCACATTGTCATGCAAAAATGAATTATTTGATTTTATTTCGGCATTGTTATTTTCATCTTCTGATAAAGTGTAGCGCGACACTTCCGATTCGGAAGAAGGTTTTGCATCTGATAATTTAACATTTTTTCTTAAATAAGCAGGTTCATTTTCAAGCTCGGCTAAACCACCAGGTGATTTTAGTTTAACACTTAAATCCTTTAGTTTTTTTATTCTTTCCTGTGATTTTTTCTCAATATCATTTATTTCTTTTTCCTGAATTTCTTTATCAATATATAAGCTTTGCGGTTTTCTAAACAAACTAACAACTTCTGATTCTTCTTTTATGTCTTTTTTTATTAAAGTCGGTTCAGTAATTTTCTTTTCTTCTGTTTTTTCTGAAGCAGATCCTACCCTAAATATCAGGGGTGGTTTTTCTTCTGATAATTCTTCTTTAACTTCCGGATTCATATCAATTTCTTTATCCTTTTTACTAATCAGTTCGATTTTTTCTTTCTTTTCTTCAACAACATCAGATTCAAAATCATCATCTTTTCTAACATCACCATGTAAATCATAAACCGTTTTTTTCTCTGCAAGGCTTTTCAATTTCCTTTCTGCATTGAATCCTGTAGCAATTATCGTTACACCGATTTTATTTCCTAATGATTCATCGTTTCCATTACCCCAAATAATTTCAGCATTCATACCGGCTTCCCGTTGAATATAATCAGTGATTTCCGTTACTTCATCCATTGAAATTTCTTCAACTCCTGAGGTAATATACAATAAAATATCACTTGCTCCTGCAATTTCGTTATCATCTAATAATGGTGAAGATAATGCAATTTTCACAGCTTCTATCGACCTGTTTTCACCTTCAGCATTTGCTGATCCCATTATAGCTTTCCCACTGTTTTTCATTACAGTTTTCACATCTTCAAAATCAACATTAATATAGCCTGTAACCGTAACTATTTCAGCAATACCTTTGGCTGCTGTGGTTAAAATATTATCTGCCTGATGAAATGCCTCCGAAAGCTTCAGGTCACCATGCAATTCCCTTAGTTTATCATTACAGATAACCAAAAGTGTGTCAACATGTTTTCGCAATTCTTCTATTCCTTCTTCGGCTTGTAATCTTCGTTTTCGTCCTTCAAAAGAGAAGGGAATTGTCACAATCCCAACCGTTAAAATATCCAATTCTTTTGACACTGATGCAATTACAGGAGCAGCTCCTGTTCCGGTTCCACCTCCCATTCCGGCAGTTACAAATAACATTTTGGTATTTTTTTCCAAAACAGTTCTTATATCATCAATTTTTTCAATTGCTGCATCTCTTCCTACCGAAGGAATTGAGCCGGCACCTAATCCTTTACTGCCAAGCTGGATTTTTGTTGGAATAGGACTAACATTCATTGCCTGGGCATCGGTATTACAAAGAATGAAATCCACATCTTTAATACCCTGGTTAAACATGTGTGTTACTGCATTACTACCACCTCCACCTACTCCGATAACCTTAATTATTGACGACTGATTTTTGGGCAAATCAAATTTGATCATATCACTTATTTTTTATGCTTAAAATTAAATTATAAATTATTTAAAATATATTATTTATTTATTTTTTATTAACAAATTATATGTTAATTATTTATACTAATCAATACCATCCTTTTCAAACCAATCCTGCATTCGCTTGAGAAAACTAACCGGCTTTTGTTCTTTTTTAACTTTTTTTGTTTTAATTTTTGTTTTTTTAGTTCCCATTTTTACCGAAATTTCTTTTTCTTTTTCTTTCAAAAATCTTGCGGTGCCCTCAATAACCAACCCAATACCTGTTGAATATATTGGACTTTTTGTTTCTTCCGGTACTTCGCTGGAAAGATGTTCGTTCGGATAGCCGATTCTTGTATCCATTCCTGTCATAAATTCAGTAAGTTGGGCAATATGTTTTAACTGTGCACCACCACCTGTAAGTACAATCCCTGCAATCAATTTTTTCTCGTATCCCGAATTTTTTATTTCATAATAAATATGTTCAATAATCTCTTCCATCCTTGCCTGAATAATATTAGCAAGATTTTTTAAAGTAATCTCTTTAGGTGGTCGTCCCCTTAATCCGGGTATTGCCACAATTTCTTCTTCTTTATTTTCGCTTGCCAGTGCCGAACCAAATTTTACTTTAAGTTCCTCAGCATGTTTAATAATTATTGTACATCCTTCTTTAATATCTTCGGTAATAATATCTCCCCCGAAAGGTATAACTGCAGTATGCCTTATTATACTATCCTGAAAAATAGCAATATCCGTTGTGCCACCACCAATATCAACCAAAACCACACCTGCTTCTTTTTCTTCTTCGCCGAGTACGGCTTCGGCTGAGGCAATCGGCTCAAGTATCAGATCAACAACTTCAAGTCCGGCTTTCCTTACGCATTTATAAATATTTTTTGCTGCTGCGGTTTGCCCGATAATTATATTAAAATTTGCTTCAAGTGAATTTCCCAACATACCTATAGGTTGTTTTATACCCTGCTCAGCATCAATTATATATTCCTGCGGAATCACATCAATGATCTCTTCTCCGGGACTCATATTCAGGTTATACATGTTATTATTTAAGATGTCAATATCATCCTGACATATCTCAATATCATTGTTTTCGCGGATGGTGCTTCCGTGATGCTGAATACTTTTTATATGCTGGCCTGCAATACCTACATTGACATATTCAATATCCACTCCTGATCTTTGACTGGCTTCTTCAATGGCTGTTTTAATTGATTGCACCGTATTTTCAATATTTGAAACAACGCCTCTTTTTACACCTATTGACTGTGTTTTCCCGTAACCTAAAATTTCAATCTTATCATGTTCGTTACGGCGTCCTACAATTGCTGCAATCTTTGTAGTGCCAATATCTAATCCAACAATTATTTCTGATGTTTCCATTTATTTATTTTTTTGTACATACAACTTGGTTCTTATATTTTAAATTTATTTTTTTGTATTTATCCCAACCAACCTTGCTAAGCCCTTTTTTGTAAAAAGCTATCAGGTTTTCAAATTTTTCTTCCATATTATCAATATCTCCGAATAAAATAAGATGTTTACCAACTTTCGGAATTAATTCAATGCCGTTTTCTTTATTTATGTAAATCTGTTCAATCTGGGTATTTAGAAATTTATTTTTATTGATAAATTTTGCTAATGAATAAATTTTAAATAAAATCCGATTTTTATCTAACGAATCGGATTGTAGTTTCAGTTTTGCAGGAGGCAAAAGCGAATTACCAATGTTTCCGCTTGCAATTAAAACTCTTGCAACATGATCCTTATTTAACGGCATTAAAACACCATTATCATCAATATAGAAATTATGATTTGATTTAGTAATTACTCGTACAACCGGCTTTCGTTGAACAACATCAATTTTTAATTTCCCGTTAACGGTAAAATATACATTGGCTTGTTCTATATAAGGATTATTTTTAATCATGCTTTCAATTTCTTCAGTATTTATTTCCGAAAGCAACTTCCCTTTTAACGAATCAAACGACTGGTAAACCTGCGATTTTATCTCATCTTCGGTTATAAAACAGCCTGAATTGTTTAGGTTAATTGAAACCTTAAAATCATTACACTTGCTGTTTTTGTATTCCGCATTAACAAATCCAAGCAAAACAATTATACCTGTTACAAAAATTACCCAGATTAATATGAAAAAATATCTTTTCATCAGCTTTTTAAAATATTTTCTATTGGTTCAACCAACTTATCAATATCTCCCGCTCCCAGAGTAAGCAGAACTTCGGGCTTATTATTTTTCAATTCTTCAAATACTTTAATATTTGAGCATATTTTTTTATTCTTAATTTTAATTTTTTCAAGAATCATTTCCGAACTTACTCCTTCCATTGGCAACTCTCTTGCAGGATAAATGTTTAGCAGTATCACTTTATCAAGCAAGTCAAGGCTTTTGGCAAATTCATCAGCAAAATCTTTTGTCCTGGTATATAAATGCGGTTGAAATATTCCGGTTATTTTTTTGTCAGGATATAGCTCTTTAACAGATGAAATGCAAGCTTTTAATTCTTCAGGATGATGAGCATAATCATCAATATAAATAATATCCGGATTTTGAATTTTTATGTCAAACCTTCTTTTAACACCTGAATATGTTTCCAATGCTTCTTTGATTTTTTCTTTTTTAATTCCCATTTCAATTCCAACTGCTGATGCTGCAACTGCATTCTCAATATTATGCTTTCCCGGCATTTTAAAATTTATATTTTTAATCTGTGAATTTTTAAAATTTAAATCAAAAAGGTATTTACTACCTTCAACCCTGATATTTGAAGAATAAAAATCTGCTTTACAAGTTGCTGAATAATATAAATTATTTTCAGCTTTAATTGTTACATCAATTCCTTTTTTGATTATTAGTCTGCCATTTGATTTAATTTGTTCAGCAAACAACTTAAAAGACTCATTCAGATATTTCTTTGAGCCATAAATATCAAGGTGGTCCGCATCAATTGAAGAAATTACTTCAATATCAGGATGCAGTGTTAAAAATGAGCGGTCGTATTCATCTGCTTCAACAACAAAAACCTCAGTGTTTTCAGAACTAATAAAATTTGAATTATAATTTTTGCAGATGCCACCGATCAACGCAGTTACATTATGACCCGCAAATTTTAATATATGAGCAATTATTGAAGAAATTGTTGTTTTACCATGTGTTCCGGCTATAGCAATTGTAAATTTATCACGAGTAATTTTTCCCAGAACTTCCGCTCTTTTTAGTAATTCAAAATTATTATTGACAAAATATTGATATTCTTTATTAGATTCAGGTATGGCAGGAGTGTAAACCACAAGATCAATATTTCGGGGAATCAAATCAATATTATCTTCAAAATGGATTTTTATTCCCTCATCAATCAATTCATTTGTCAAAGGAGTTTGTGATTTATCATAGCCGCTTACAATAATACCCATGTTCCGGAAATAACGTGCCAGTGCACTCATGCCAATGCCTCCGATGCCAAGAAAATATACCCTATGTAATTTATTCAAATCCATTAAACTGATAAATTAATAATTTCATTTGCAATAATTTCAGCCGAATTTTTCACTTCAAACCTGCCCATATTTTCTATAAACTGCGTTTTTTTATCCTCATTATTTATCAAATCAATTGCTGTTTTTGCTAACTTTTCGTTTGCTTCATTGTCTTTTACCAATATTGCGGCATTTTTATTAACCAATGCCATTGCATTTTTTGTTTGATGATCCTCAGCAGCTGTCGGTAAAGGAACTAATACAGAAGGTTTTTTAACTGCACATAATTCGGCTATTGCAATTGCTCCTGCACGTGATATAACCACATCTGCAATAGCATATGCATAATCCATCCTTGAAATAAATTCTACTACTCTGATATTTTTTTCATAGCTGCTGTCTGTAGTTATTATTTCATTGGCCGTTGAAAAATAATATTTACCCGTCTGCCATATCAACCGTATATTATTTTTAATAATCAAATCCAGGTTTTTAAAAATTGCTTCGTTGATAGATTTTGCTCCCTGGCTTCCGCCTATAACAAGCAAGACTTTATTGGCAGGTAAAAGATTGAAATATTCAAATGCTTTATCTTTTTTCCCTTTCAAATCAATCACTTCCTGCCTGACAGGATTTCCTGTTAAAATAATTTTTGAAAACGGAAAATATTTATCCATACCATCATAAGCAACACATATTTTGTTAGCTGATTTTGCCAGAAGACGGTTTGTTATTCCCGGAAATGAATTTTGCTCCTGAATTAAAGTGGGTATTCCTTTTCCTGTTGCAACTTTTAAAGTCGGACCACTTGCATATCCCCCAACACCAACAACAACATCGGGATTAAAATTTTTGATAATTTTTTTCGCCTTCATTAAACTTACAATCACTTTGAACGGAAACGACAGATTTTTAGCAGATAAATTTCTTTGAAAGCCGCTGATCCAAAGTCCTTCTATCTGGTATCCTGCAGCCGGAACTTTTTCCATCTCCATTCTTCCTTTAGCACCTATAAATAATATTTCACAATCTTCAACCTTATTTTTTAAAGCATTTGCAATAGCAATAGCAGGGAAGATATGTCCACCGGTTCCTCCTCCACTTATAATAACTTTTATTTTTTTATGCTGATGCATATCTTGTTTCTTTAATAGTATCTTCGCTTTTCCCAATTTCTTTACTTACACTTAATATTATTCCAATTGCCAAACTTGTAAACCATATTGATGTTCCTCCCATACTTACCAGTGGTAAAGTCTGACCTGTTACCGGTAATAGATTTACTGCAACTCCCATATTGATCATAGCCTGAAAAACAAGGCTAAAACTAACTCCGATAGTTAAAAATGCCCCGAATTTTCGTGGTATTTTGGTTACAATTTTTACTGCCCTGAAAAATAAAATCAAATACAATAAAACTATAAATGTACCTCCGGCAAGTCCGTATTCCTCAAGAATAATTGCAAATATGAAATCAGAGTATGGATGTGGTAAAAAGTTACGTTGAGTACTGTTACCCGGTCCCTTACCGAAAAGTTTTCCTGATGCGATAGCTATTTTTGATTGCTCAACCTGATATACTTTATCTCTGTCTTGTATTTTATCACCACTAAAAAATGTATTTAACCTGCTACCCCATGTATTTGAACGAGGTAAAATATCAGGATAAACCCTCGTCAGAATTAACATAATTAGTATAGCTGCAACTCCTATTCCTATTAAAGAAAATATATATTTTAAATTTACTCTTCCGATAAACATTAAAACCAAACTTGTTGTAAACAGAAGGGCAGCAGTAGAAAAATTTGCCGGTAGTATCAATCCGCAAACGATTAAAATAGGTAACATTATCGGAATAAAAGCTGATTTAAAATCTTTGATTTGATCTTGTTTTTTTGAAAGTAAGCGGGCTAAATACATTATTAAGGTAAGCTTGGCAAAGTCTGATGTTTGAAAAGTAAGATTAAACGGCAATTGTAGTTCACGCCTGGCTTCATTAAGATTCAAGCCAATAATAAGAGTTAAAATCAGTAAAGGAACAGCTATATATAATGCAAACTGAAAAATTCGTGAATAATATACATATTTTATTAAATGGGCGAGATATATTAATACAAAACCAAAAAATAAGATCAACATATGCTTAATCATATAATATTCTGTATTACCAGATTGATATTTATATGCCAAAGTTCCTGTTGAACTATAAACTGCCAAAATTGAAAAAATTGACAGTATAATCACTACTGCCCAGATTACTTTATCACCTTTTATATTTTTTAACAAAAATGTCATTTCATTAGTATTTTACAATTCATTAACAGCTTTTTTGAATTTTTTTCCGCGATCTTCATAATTATTGAATAAATCAAAACTGGCACAGGCAGGAGATAAAAGCACTATCTCATTTTTTTCAGCTAAATTAAAAGCTGTTTTAACTGCATCACTAGCTGATGTTGTTTCTACAATTGTTTCAACATCATCAGCAAAAGCATTATAAATTTTTTTATTCTCCACACCAAGACAAACAATTGCTTTAACTTTTTTTCTCACCATGCCTTTTAAAATATTATAATCATTGCCTTTATCAATTCCTCCGGCAATCCAAATTACAGGTCTATCCATGCTTTCAAGGGCATACCATACTGAATTAATGTTAGTTGCCTTTGAATCATTAATAAATTCAATACCATGGATAGTAGCCACATATTCAAGCCGGTGCTCCACATTCTGAAAATCCGATAAGCATTGTTTTATTGTATCTTTTCGAATATCCAAAAGCCTTGCAGAAATACCGGCAGCCATTGAATCATAAGTATTATGTTTTCCCTGTAATGCTAATTCTTCTAATGTCATAATAAATCTTGTTGGTTTGATATTAATAATTATGTTATTTTCTGATAAATATGCTCCTTCGTTCGATATTTTTTTTTGTATTGTAAAAGGATAAGTTTTTGATAAAATTTTTCTTTTACTTATTTCATCAATTATTACCTTATCATCCATACAATAAATAAATACATCATCGCTGGTTTGATTTTGAATAATCCTGAATTTTGAATCTGTATAATTCTGAAAGTTGTAATTATATCTATCTAAATGATCGGGTGTTATGTTCAAAATAACAGCAATATCAGCCTTAAACTCATACATGCCGTCTAATTGAAAACTACTGATCTCAAGCACATAATAGTCGTAATTTTTAGTTGCCACCTGCATTGCAAAACTTTGTCCGACATTTCCTGCTAATCCTGCATTTAATCCTGCATTTTTTAAAATATGATGGATAAGCAATGTAGTTGTTGTTTTACCATTGCTTCCTGTTATGCATATCTTTTTTGCATTAGTGTATCTGCCTGCAAATTCAATTTCGGATATTATTTTTATTCCTTTTTGCACAAGCGATTTTATTACCGGCACATTATCGGGAATTCCGGGACTTTTAATAACCTCTTCAGCCTGTAAAATCAATTTTTCAGAATGCTTTCCCTCTTCAAATTCAATATCATATTGTGAAAGAACGTTCTTATATTTTTTTTCAATTTTTCCTTTATCGGAAACAAAAACATCAAAGCCTTTAACTTTAGCCAGAACGGCTGCCCCAACACCACTTTCGCCGGCTCCAAGTATAACTATCTTGTTTTTGCTCATTCAATTTTTTGTATATTAATTCTTTATCTTAGTTTTAATGTTATTATCGTCAGCACTGCAAGCATTATCCCAACAATAAAAAACCGTTGAACAATTTTAGGTTCAGGGTAACCTAATATTTGAAAATGATGATGCAATGGCGACATTTTAAAAATTCTTTTTCCGGTGCCAAATTTTCGTTTTGTGTGCTTGAAATAACTAACCTGTAGTATTACCGAAAAGCTCTCTGCCAAAAATATCCCGCATAAAATCGGAATCAATAATTCTTTACGGATTATTATTGCAAAAACGGCAATAATACCTCCGATTGCCAAACTACCGGTATCACCCATAAAAACCTGTGCCGGATAAGAATTGTACCACAAAAATCCGATACAGGCACCAACAAACGCACTAACAAAAATTGTCAGCTCGCCGGTATTTGGTATGTACATTATGTTTAAATAATTTGCAAAGATGATGTTACCTGAAACCCACGCAAGTATTCCCAGAGTTGCCCCGATTATTGCCGAAGTCCCTGTTGCAAGACCATCCATTCCATCTGTCAGGTTAGCACCATTGGAAACTGCAGCTATTATTAAAATTACTATTGGAATAAAGATCAGGAATGCCCATTTTTGATAGCCATCACCCAACCACGACAATAATATTGCATAATCAAGTTCATTGTTTTTTACAAACGGAATGGTTGTTTTAGTTGATTTAACCGATTCTTTCGTAAAATAATTTACTGTTTCATTTGACCCGATATTATTTTCGATAATGTTTTGTGTAACAATTTCATTTTCAGGAATTTCTTCACGGATTACCACTGCATTACTAAAATACATTGTTATACCTATAACCAGTTCGAGAATTATCTGCCCCGCTATTTTAAATTTTCCTGCAAGTCCTTTTTTATTTTTCTTAAATACTTTTATATAATCATCGGTAAATCCTATTAATCCAAGCCATACTGTTGTAAAAAGCATTAAAAGGATATAAACATTGTCTAATTTTGCAAATAATAAAGTCGGGATTAAAATTGCAGCTAAAATTATAAGTCCGCCCATAGTTGGAGTTCCTTGTTTTTCCATCTGTCCTTCTAATCCAAGGTCCCTTACAGTTTCACTAACCTGCTTTTTGTTAAGGTATTTAATCCATCTTTTACCGAAAAGCAAGGAAATAATTAATGATGTAATCACTGCCAGCGCTGCACGGAATGTAATAAACTGAAACACCTGTGCTCCCGGAAAATGAAATGCATCTTCTAAATATTGAAATATATAATAAAACATCTATAAATATTTTTTTAAAATTTCTTTATCATTAAATGGATATTTTACCCCTTTTATTTCCTGATATTTTTCATGACCTTTTCCAGCCACAAGAATAATATCTCCCGATCTTGCCAAAATACACGCTGTTTTTATCGCTTCTTCCCTGTTGGTTATTGATATTACTTTTTTATAATTAACCGGATCAACACCATCTTTAATTTCTTCAATTATTTGTTCGGGGTCTTCCGAGCGGGGATTATCAGAAGTAAGTATTACTTTATCACTTTTTTCGGCTGCAACTTTCCCAATAAGATTTCGTTTCTTTTTATCACGGTCGCCACCTGCTCCTACAACAGTAATCAGCTGTTCATTTTTTGTTCTGATTGCCGAAATAGCATCTAAAATATTTTTAAGTGCATCAGGTGTATGAGCATAGTCAATTATTGCAATAATATTATTTTGCGTTTTTATGTATTCAAATCTTCCTTCAACTGTTTTCAGGCTGCTGAGCGCAGTTAAAACTTTTGATTTTTCTTCGCCGAGTAAAATGGCAGTTGCATATACCGCCAATAAATTATATGCATTAAAATTCCCTATTAATCTAAACCAAACATCTTCACCGTCAATATTTAATTGCAAGCCCTCAATTTGATTTTCAATTATTTTGCATTTGAAATCCGACTTATGTTTTAAACTATATGTTTTTGACTTAGCTTTTGTATTTTGAAGAATGACTTTCCCGTTTTTATCATCAATATTGCTTAAAGCAAAAGCACCTGAAGGCAGCAGGTCAAAAAATCGTTTTTTTATCTTTAAATAATTTTTAAATGTTTTATGATAGTCCAAATGATCGTGTGTAATATTTGTAAATATTGCTCCGGCAAAATCAAGCCCTGCAATCCTGTCCTGATCAATAGCATGAGAGCTTACCTCCATAAAACAATACGAACAGCCCGAATCAACCATTTCACTGATGATTTCATTAATTTTCAGAGCATCAGGCGTTGTATGAGTTGCAGG